>DASWYH010000179.1:0-5976 GCA_036405095.1 Gemmata sp.
CCATCCCGAGCCGCAACGATGAGCAGGTGATCGAGATCGCCAAGATCGAGCTGAACCCGAAGTTCTACTACAAGGCCGTCCCGGTGCTTACGCCGAACGTGTACCGGCTCGCGGACCTCACCAACAACAGCGAATACGTGCTGCTCCCCGGCGACGCGACCATGTACCTGAACGGCGACTTTGTGGGCCAGACCCGGTTGCCGCTGGTGGCGGCCGGGAAGCCGTTCACCGTGGGCTTCGGCGTGGACCCGCAGATCCAGGTGTCGCGCCTCCTCGTGGACAAGACCCGCACCACGCAGGGCGGGAACCAGGTGCTGACGTTCAAGTACCGCATCCGCCTTTCGAGCTATAAGACCGCGGCGGTGCCGGTTCAGGTGTGGGACCGGACCCCGCACGCGGAGACGGCGCAAACCATCGCCGTCAGCGTCATCAGCCCCAAGCCCGACCTGAGCACCGACCCGCTGTACGTGCGCGACGAGAAGTCCCGCGGGCTCCTGCGCTGGGACGTGAACCTCGAACCCAAGCAGAACGGCGAAAAAGCGCTCACGATCGATTACGAATTCAAAATGGAACTCGACAAGAACGTCAACATCGGCGGGTTCCTGGCAAAGTGAGCACAACGAAATGACGAGTCGGCCGCACAGAGCGGAACCCCTGTGCGGCCGGCGCTCCTACTTTGCCGCTCTGCGTTCCGAATTTGTTCCGCACTACCCGTTGTATCGGGGATCAACCGACGCCCCTTGCGGGAATCTGGAACGGGCGGCATGTTGCCGGCCGTCGATTCGATTTCCCGTAAGAGGGCATCCGGATGTCCGTTTCTCGTCGCGAGCTGTTCCTGGGCGGCCTGGCCACAGCGGGCACAGCCGCGCTCACGCTCCAAGCCGACGCGCAGCCCACGCTGCCGAGCGGCACGCTGAAGCACTACCCCGAGTTCCAGGTCCTCGCGAACGCGCCGCTGCCGTTCGTGCCCCCGGGAGCGCTGCCCGAGAGCACCAAACCGACGGAAGACAACATCCTCGGGCCGTACTTCCGCGAAGGGGCGCCGTACCGCGCGAAGGTGACGCCGCCCCTCGCGAAGGGCACCTTGATGCTGATCCGCGGCAGGGTGTGGGGCTCCGACACGAAGAAGCCATTGGTCAACGCCGTTCTCGACATCTGGCAGGCCGACGCCGACGGGCGGTACGACAACGACGACCCGAAGAAGCCGCCCGCGAAGGGCGTGTACGTGAACCGCACGCGCGTGCTGACCGACGAAACCGGGTACTACGAGTTCGAGACGATCCACCCCGGCGCGTACCGGACCGGGCCGGACACGTGGCGCCCGTCGCACATTCACTACCTCGTGCGCAAACCGGGATACACGACCCTCGTCACACAGTTGTATTTCAAGGGCGACAAGCTTAACGCGAAGGACGAGTTCATCAAGCCGTCGCTGGTGATCGCCCTCGAAGAAGTAAAAGTGGGCGCCGCGACAATCGAAACGGGCGTGTTCGACGTCATACTTGCGCCGGCCAAGAAGAAGTAGCGCGTGCGGCGCCGGGCCGAGTGCGCAACAGAAAAGCCGAAATCGCGTCAACAGAGGGCCGCGATTCTCGTCTCACCTCTGACCGCCGTTTCTGGCCCTGCCCACGGAGGCTCGGGGATCATGCCGAAAGCGCACGTTGTCGTCGTCGAGGACGAGCCCGCCATCCGCCGCGGGGTCTCGGACGCCCTGCGACTGAGCGGTTACGAGGTGACGGAAGCCACCGACGGGGCCGTCGGGCTGCGCGAGGCCGGGGCCGCCGGCGTCGATCTGGTGCTGCTCGACATCATGCTGCCCAAGCGGGACGGGTTGGAGGTGCTGAGCGAACTCCGCCGCACCAACCCGACGCGCCCGGTGGTCCTGCTCACCGCCCGCGGGAGCGAGGACCACCGCGTCCGCGGGCTGAAGATGGGCGCCGACGATTACGTCGTGAAGCCGTTCTCCGCGAAGGAACTGCTCGCGCGCGTCGAAGCCATCCTCCGCCGGACGATGCGCCCCGTCGCGGACGTCCGGCTGGTGGAGGTCGGCAGCGGGACCATCGACCTGTTGCGCCGCGAGGTCCGCTGGGCCGACAGTTCGCGCGCCGATCTTTCGGAAACGGAGACGGCGCTGCTAAAGTATCTGGTAAGCAACCGCGAACGGGCCGTGTCGCGCGAGGAGCTGCTCTCGCGCGTCTGGGGCATCGGCACCGCCGGCCTGGAGACGCGGGCGGTGGACATGCACGTGGCCCGGTTGCGCGCCAAACTCAAAGACCCGACGGCCGGGGACGAGCAGCCCGAGGCCATCGTCACGGTGCGGGCGCACGGGTACATGGCCGGACCCGCGCTCACCGTGGGAGCGTCCCAGGTCGTAAAATCATAAGGTCGTAACGGCGAACCGGTGGAGCCGCGGTTCCCCACGCCACGGCTTCCGACAGGGCTTCTATGTCAAGGCGCTTGCTCGGCCCGGTCGGCGGGCCGGTCGTGTTCTTCCTGGTCGCGGTCCTCGTGTTCGCGGGGCTGGGCTGGCTCACGGTCGTCGCCCTGCGCGTCGAAAAGGCCCAGCGCGAAGCCGCCGCACAGGCCGAACTGGGAAACAATCTCCGCGTCGCGCTGTGGCAACTCGACGGGCGGGTGCTGCTCCAACTCGGCGGTGAAGACGCGCGCCCGTTCTACCACTACAGTTCCGCCGATCCGCTCGCGGGTTCGACCGCAGGCCCCACCCCGCTCCTGGCCGCTCCGCTCCCGGACTGGATGAAGCTCCACGTTCAACTCGACCCGGCGACCGGGTGGGAGTCGCCCCAGGTGCTGACGCCCGCGGCGCGCGAGCGGGTGATCCTCGCGTGGCCCGAACTGCCCTTACGAAACGACACCGCGGAACGCGCCCTCGCCCTTAAACACATTCGCGAGAACTACCCGGTCGTAAGCACCTGCGGATTGCTCGCGGCCCGCGACCGGGCTATCCCCGAAGATTCGCCCCCGTTCGCGGCACCGCTCTTCACCACCAACTCGTTGCAGCAGCCCGCCGATTCGATCGAGCCGCCGGCCTCGGCGGCCAAGCCCCCGCCGCCGGAACTGGTGAGCGAACCGTCCCCACTGCCCGGGCCTCCGGCCGGCGCGACCTCCGACGCGTTCCGGCTGTTCGGCTGGGAGTTCCGCTCGCGCGAGGCGCTGAGCAGCAACGCCCGCGACGGCGGCACGGACCCGAAGCGGGAACCGGGGGCGCCCGGGCCGTCGGGCCGCACCGCTCCGCCGGGGCCGAACCCGCCCGCGCAAGCACCGCTCGCGCAGGCGCCGGCCGTGGGCCGAGGTGGGTTCTCACGGGCGCCCGAGAACGACCGCGGGCGCGACGACTTCTGGAACCGCGCGCAGACGATCCAGAAGGGGAACCTGGAAGCCAAGAACGCGGGCAGCGACCCGCTGTACGGGAAGAACTACCAAAACCCCCTCCAGAACAACGAACTGCGGAACAACCTGATACCCGTTCCGCCCGTCGCTGCCGGGCAGGTGCAGCCGGGGATTCCTGCTCCTCCGGGAGCCGGCGCCGAGAAAGCTGAGAAGGACACAAAGTCCCCCGGGGGAATGCCCGGGAAGCCGGTCTCCCCGAGCGACTTCGGCAAGTTCCGAGAGTTGCTGACCGAGCCGGCGAAACGGTCGAAGGATCTCGACGCGCTGAGGAAGCTTCAGGAGGAGAAGCCGCAAGAATCGCTCACCGAGCGCCTCGCGGCCCTGCGGGCCGGTCTGGAGCGCCAGCGGTGCCTCGACGAAATCGAGGACTTGCGCCGGCGGCAGGCCACACAGCATCCGCTCTACTCGGCCGCGTGGAGCGTCGCCGTTGCGGCATGCGGCCCGCCCGCGCCGCAACCGGTGCCGCCCGCCGAAGAGCGCCCGGTGCCCTCGTTCGCTCCGAACGCGCTGACCAACCTCGCGCTGAATAAGGCGCTGGCCCCGGTGGTGAACATCCACCTGGGTTCGATGCGCCCGCAGTGGATCACCGCGGCCGACGGGACCGAGTTGCTCATCCTGATGCGGGTCGCGAAGCTCGACGGCCGCACCGTTTATCAGGGCGTCGTGCTCGACTGGGCGAAGCTCGAAGAACTCCTCCGGGACGAAGTGAAAGACCTGTTCCCGGCCGCGCGCCTCGTTCCGGTGAAGAGCCCCGAGGGCGTGCAACCCGCCCGCGCGATGACCGCGCTCCCGGTACAACTCGACACGGGGCCGGAGCCGGAACTGCGCCCGCCGGGCTGGACCCCGTTGCGGTTCGGGCTGGTGCTGGCGTGGGTCGCGGCGTTCATCGCGGTTGCGGCGGTCGGGCTGAGCGGGTGGTCGCTGATCGACCTCGCCGAGCGCCGCATCCGGTTCGTGTCCGCGGTCACGCACGAGCTCCGCACCCCGCTGACCTCGCTCCGGTTGTACCTCGACCTGCTGACCAGCGGCATGATCCACGACGAGGCGAAGCGGCAAGAGTACCTGAACACGCTCGCGGTCGAATCCGATCGGTTGCACCGGCTGGTGGACAACGTCCTGGACTTCGCGAAGCTCGAAAAGCGCCGCAAGAACGGCGACCTGAAACCGGTTCGGATCGCCGAGCTGCTCGAACAGGTCCAGAAGACGTGGGCGGACCGGGTTGCGGCCGACGGAAGAGAGCTGGTGGTGATTTCGACCCTGGCGCCCGATCTGGAGGTCTGTACGGACCCCGTGATGGTCCACCAGATTGTCGGCAACCTGATCGACAACGCGCGAAAGTACACCCGCGACGCCGGCGACAAGCGGATCTGGCTCTGGGCCAGACCGGACGGCTCGAAGCGGATCACGTTCGAGGTCGAGGACCGCGGTTCGGGCGTGCCCGCGAGCGAGCGGAAGGCGATCTTCAAGCCGTTCCGCCGGGGCGCCAGCGCGGACACCACCGCGGGCGGCGCGGGACTGGGCCTGGCGCTGGCGAAGCAGTGGGCCGAGGTGCTCGGCGGGACGGTCGCGTACCGCCCGGCGGAGGGCGCCCCTGGCGCGTGCTTCCGGTTGGAGCTCCCGAACCCGTGATCCGGATCCGGTGGATCCGAGTGGCCCGTGTTACACGCGGTTCGGTGGTAGCGGTGGCCGAGTTCGATCACATGGTGGCACGAATCGGCGGTTCTCTGGGCAACATGGCAAGACGGTGACCTCTCCCCCACGCGCTTGGGGAAGAGGCCCAAGACCCGTGCATTCGAACCCCAATCTTGGACTGCTGTAGCCGTGATGACGCACCCTTTGCTCGCTGGTTTCCCCGTGGTGATCGAGGTCGATGTCGGCTGGAGTGACATGGATTCCTACGACCACGTTAGCAATCTCGTTTACTTCCGGTACTTCCAGGACGCGCGAATCGACTACCTCTCGCGGGTCGGGTGGCTGGATTCGAAGCGCGTGTCGGGGCGCGGCCCCATCGTGAAAAGCACCAGCGCAACGTACCGCAAGCCGGTGAAGTACCCCGACCGCATTTGGGTCGGGGTGCGGGCGCACGAGGTGCTGACCGACCGCGTTACGTTTGAGCACCAGCTCGTGAGCCGGACGTGGGACCAGATCGCTTGTGTTGGCACGGCTGTTCTGGTCAGCTACGACTACCACAACGAGTGCAAGGTCCCGCTCCCCGACCCGGTACGCGTGGCGATTGCGGCTCTGGAAGCGGCAACAGAATGAGCCCCGCGAGAGCCGCATGGCTCTCGCGGGGCTTCGCGAGTCGATATCGGGAGTTTCAAGTTGGTCGTTTTGAGCCCTCGGAGAGAGTCCAAGTACGCGAGCCGTTTCAAGCCGTCCGTGGCGGACCGCTCGTCGCCCCGGCTACCCGGAACTACGGGGGCCGAACTCACTGTCCTCTGCTGGGAGGGTTGAAGCCCTCGCCTTTCAGGCGACGGCTTTAGCAGGTATAAGGCGTGGTCATGGACTCCCATCGCCACGGCCCGCATTCAGTGTTCTCGATCCACCTGCACCTGGTGTGGGTGACGA
>DASWYH010000180.1:0-9309 GCA_036405095.1 Gemmata sp.
CCGACGCGCGCCCGGGAACTCAGCGCCCTCGCGTCGAAGCTGGGGCGTCTGTACCCGCGCGACGTGTGGCCGACCGAAGGCACCGTCATCAACACGTGGACCGGCGGGAGCATGGGGCCGTACCTCCGTCAGTTGCCGCAGTACTTCGGCGAGCCGCCCGTTCACGACCTCGGGTTGCTCGCGAGCGAGGGCCGGTTCACGATCCCCATGAGCGGCGGCACCGCGAGCGGCGTTCTGGACATCTGGTCGCACTACTTCGAGTTCGTGCCCGAAACCGAAATCGATTCCCCACAACCGACGGTGTTGGGCGCACACGAACTGCGCGAGGGCGGGAGCTACTTCATCCTGCCCACCACGAGCTACGGCCTTTACCGCTACCACATCTCCGACCTCGTGCGCGTCACCGGCTTTCAGGGCTCGACGCCGCTGGTCGAGTTTCTCGGGAAGGGGCACCGGTTCGCGAACCTGACCGGCGAGAAGCTGAGCGAGTACCACGTCACGAAAGCGTTTGACGCCGTGGCGCAGCGCGTGAACCAACCGGTGACGGCGTACAGCGTGGCCCCCGTATGGGACGACAGGCAACCGTATTACGCAATCTTCCTCGAAGCCCCGGACGCGGAGAACGAACCCGTTCTGAAGCGCTTCCTGGCAGAACTCGACGGGCAACTCGGGGTCGAGAACGTGGAGTACGCGGCGAAGCGCGAGAGCGGCCGGCTCGGTGCCCTGCGGGCCGCGCTCATCCCGGCTGGAACGTGGGCCGGGTGGGACCGCACGCGGCTGGCGCAAACGGGCGGGTCGCCGGAGCAGTACAAGCACCCGTGCCTGATCGGCGATCTCAAGTTTCGTGAGACGATGACCGTCCTGCGCGAAGTGTGAGCCGCGCGACCTCCGGCCCGCTCGGCTTGCGCAGGGGCCGTTCGAGCATCACGTCGTGTGCCGCAAAGCGAGCCAGAGGTTCGCGCTCCGGCACACGCAGGTCGCTATACTCACCTCCATTCACCTTCATCTTGCCGAGCAAGCCATGCCCGCTGTTTCTGCCGCGCCCGCAATCAGTTTCGATAGCGCTGCCGCCGTGCAGCGCCTCCTGCGGTTCCTCTCGGTGAACGCCATCACCGGGCACGAAGGCCCCATCGGCAAGGAACTCGCGGCCGCACTTCAGGAAGTCGGCGTACCGGCGAAAGCCATCCGCTTCGACGACGCGCACACGCGCATTCCCGAACCGACGCCGATCGGGAACCTCATTGTGAAGCTCCCCGGCACCGGGAAGAAGGGCGCGAAGCCGATCCTGTTCATGACGCACATGGACACCGTTCCGCTGTGCGCGGGGGCCAAGCCCAAAGTGTCCGGGAAGCGCGTGGTCAACGAACTGGAAGGCACCACCGCCCTCGGCGGCGACAACCGCAGCGGGTGCGCGGTGCTCGTCACGCTCGCGGCCGAACTCATCAAGCAGAACTTGCCGCACCCGCCCATCACGCTGCTGTTCACGGTGCGCGAAGAGAGCGGGCTGTTCGGCGCGAAGCACCTCAACCCCGCCGACCTCGGCGGGCCGGTGGTCGGCTTCAACTTCGACGGGCGCAGCGCCGCGGACGCGATTGTGGGCGCCATCGGCGCGGACCGCTGGACCGTGGACATTCGCGGGAAAGCCGCACACGCCGGGGTCGCACCCGAAAAGGGCATCTCCGCGACGATGGTTCTGGCGCTCGCGATGGCGGAAGTCTACGAAGGCGGGTGGTTCGGCAAGGTGGTGAAGGACGGGCGCGAGGGGACCAGCAACATCGGCTCCGTGGGCACGCTCGACGGCAAGAGCGCCGGCGACGCGACCAACGTGGTGACGGACTTCGTTCACGTGAGGGGCGAGAGCCGGAGCCACGACGCGAAGTTCGTGCGCGAGATCACGGCCGCGTTCAAGCTCGCGTTCACGAACGCCGCGGCGAAGGTGAAAGACGCCGACGGGCGCACCGCGAAGGTGAAGTTCACGTCCCGGCTCGATTACGTCCCGTTCCGGTTGAAGGCCGACGCCCCTGTCATCAAACTGGCCGAGGCCGCGATTCAGAAGATCGGCCGCGTGCCGAACCTGCGCGTCACGAACGGCGGTCTGGACGCGAACTGGATGGTGAAGCACGGCATCCCGACCGTCACGTTCGGCGCCGGGCAGAACGAGATACACACGGTCAAGGAGTTCGTGGACCTGACCGAATTCGAGAGCGGCTGCCGGCTCGCCCTCGCGCTCGCAACGGCGGAGTAGGTCCGCTCCCGGGGTTGCGGCCGTTTTCCTTCTCGTACCGCCCCCTGGCTCGTTCATGATATAATGACGGCACGTTCATTCCTCCGGGCGGGTGTGCCGTGACGTACCTCATCGACGGTTACAACCTGATGCACGCGCTCGGGTTGGTGGCCCGGAAGACACCGGCCCCGCTGTTCGAGCGCGCCCGGACCAAGTTCCTGAACTGGCTCGCCGAGCGACTGGCGCACCGCGCAGCAACCGCCCGCGTCGTGTTCGACGCGCAACAGGCGCCGGCGCCGTCACTCGAAACGGTTCACCGCGGGGTGCGGGTGCGGTTCGCGTACCAGCGCACCGCGGACGATGTGATTGAGGAGCTGGTCGCGGTCGAACAGAAGCCGCACGCGGTCACGGTGGTTTCCAACGACGGCCGCATCACCGAAGCCGCCCGCCGGGCCGGGTGCGGGGTCGCGTCGTGCCAGGAGTTCACCGACTGGCTCATCAGCAGCGCGAAGGAGTTCGGGGAGGTGCCCCCACCGGAGCCCGACAAGCCCGAACCCGACGCGGCGGAAACGGACGAGCTGCTCCGCGCGTTCAGCCAGCCGAAACCGAAGCCGTAAGCCGCCCCGGCCGAAGGGCGCAGTTACGAACCGCTCGGTTCGGCTCCGGGTTCTTCTTCTGGCACTTCTGGAGCTGGTAACGCTTCTTCTGGCGCCTCGGTTACCGGCACCTCGGCAGGGTCGCGGAACGGTTTGCCCTCGCGGTAGAGCGCTAGCCGGGACCGGTAATCGGCCTTGCTCGCTTCGGGGGCCAGTTCGACCGCCTTTTCCTGCCACTTCACCGCTTCCTCGAAGTGCCCGAGTTCCGCGTAGGCCGCCGCAAGCGTGTCCACGTACCCGGGGGCTTCGTGGTGGGTCAGCTCGCAGGCGCGGAGGGCGTCGCGCAGGGCCGCCGGGCCGTCGCGCAGGTCGCCTTGCGGGCACGTCGCGCGCACCCAGGCGAGATGGTTCAGCGTGGCCGCGTCGTCGGGGTCGATCTCGAGCGCTTGTTGGTGATCCGCCAGCGCGCCGGCGAAGTCCCCGAGCTGGTGGAGCAGGGACGCGCGCAAATTGAACGCGGAGTCCGACCGCGCGTTCCGCTCGATCACCGCGGACGCATCTGCAAGGGCCGCCCGGAGGTCGCCCTTGCGCCGGTACGCGAGCGCGCGGCCGAAGTACGCCCGCCCGCTCTCGGGCCGGAGGGCGATGGCCTGTGCGAAATCCGCAACGGCGCGGTCCAGCTCGCGCAGCTCGTACAGTGCGTACCCGCGCTGGACGAACGCGGCCGGGTCGTCGGGCGTCAATTCGATCGCCTTCGTGAAGTCCTCGATAGCGGCCTGCGTGTTGCGCGTGCGCGAGTGCGACAGCCCGCGGTTGAACCACGGGGCCACGTCGGCGGGGTCGATCTGGATCGCCGTCGTGAAATCGGCGATGGCCTTTGCGTGCTCGCCGAGTTCCGCGAACGACACCCCGCGCAGGTTGAGCGCGTCGGTGTGCTTCGGGTCGAACTTCAGCAGCCAGGTGAAGTCGGATATGGCCTTTGCGGGTTCGTCGGCCGCGGCGAAGACCCGCCCCCGCTGCCAGAACGCTTCCGGGTTGGTCGGCTGGAGCCGGAGCGCCGTGGAGAGGTCGCTGATCGCTTCCGCGCTGCGGTCGAGCGCGTCATACGACATCGCCCGGTACAGGTACGCGCGGGCGCTCCGCGGGTTGATGCGGAGGGCCGCGGTGTAGTCGGTGACGGCTTCCTCGTGCTTGTTCACCGCGGAGTACGCGTTGGCCCGGTTGAAGTACACGCGGAACGTGTTCGGGTTGAGCTTCGCGGCGGTTTCATAATCCGCGAACGCGGCGTCGTAGTTCTTCTGGCGGCTGTGGACCGCGGCCCGGCCGTTGATCGCGTCCGGGTCTTCGGGGTCCAGCTCGACGGCGCGGGTGTAGTCGGCCAGCGCCGATTCGAGGTCGCCGCCGTCCACGTGTGCGGTGGCGCGGTTGTGGTACGCTTCCGAGTAGTCCGGGCGCAGCTCGATGGCCTGGGTGAAGTCGCCGACCGCGTCCGCGTAGTGCCCCGCGGACGCGAACGCGTTGCCGCGGTGGAAGTACAGCTCGGCGTCGGACGGGTCGAGATCGACGGCCCCGGAAAAGGCCTCGATCGCCTTCGCGTACTCGGCGCGCCGCGCGTAGGCGTGCCCGCGGCGGATGAGGTTCAGAATCTCGGAAGGGCGGTCGCTTGACATGGCGGCATTATACCGGAACGGGTCGGGAAGGAGAGAAGCCGGTTGCGACTGTGGGCCTGACACCCACCTGAGTGCAGGACTGGGTTTGCGATTTGCGACCCCTGTTTCACTTGGTTTCGCTGATTCTCGCGATCAGGAGTCGGAAAATCGTCCCGAAGGGGTCAGGAGCAAGACCACGAAGAATCAACGCAACTGCTGATGAGAAAAGCAGTTATGGTGCAGTTTTTTCGGGATTCACTTGGCGGCGCAAAGTGGGTCCTGCACTCCACCCACCTCGCCACCTCGCCGATCTCTTGCGAGCCGGGCGCCGGTCGGTTACATTTGGGTTTGTTTGTCCGCTGCCACCCCGAGAGACCGTCCCATGCCCCGCCTCGCAGCCCTCTTGCTGCTTCTTGCGTGCTCCCTGCGACTGTCTGCCGATGAGGAGCCGCGCGTGCCGCTCCCGCCGGCGGAGGATGTGGAGAAGGCAACCAAGTTGGTGCGCGAGCTGTTCAAAGACGAGTACGCGAAGACCACCTCCAAGGCCCGGGCCGCGCTGGCCGCGAAGTTGCTCAAGCAGGCCGAGGAGACGGGCGACGACCCGGCCGCTCGGTTCGCTCTGCTCCGCGAGGCCGCCGATGTGGCCGCTACCGTCGGCGAGGTCGACCTCACGCTGGCCGCAGTCGACGCGCTCTACGGGCGGTACGCTGGGGTCAAGGCCGAGCAGGTCGAGCCGACCCTCAAAATGATCACCGTCAAGGCCCCGGCCAGCGAGGCGCAGACGCTGGCTAACTTCCTGCTAAAGGCGGTGGATGACGCGGTCACCGCCGACGAGTTGAATGCAGCCGAGCGTCTGGCGAAACTGGCCGAGCAGTCGGCGATCCGATCGAAGAACGTGCGCACCGCCGGGCTGGCTGCGGCTCGGGTCAAGGAGGTGGAGGCGTTCAAGAAAGAGGCAGAGCCGGTGCAGGCCGCCCAGAAGGCGCTGGGTGCCAACCCGAACGATGCGACCGCGGCCGGAGTTGTCGGCCGATACTGTTGCTTCCAGAAGGGGAGTTGGGAGCGCGGGCTGCCGCTCCTGGCCGCGTCCGATGACGCCAAACTGAAGCTAGTGGCAGACAAGGAGTTGGCCGGGCCGAAGGAGCCGACCGAGTTAGTGGCGGTGGGTGACGGCTGGTATGACCTCGGGAAAACAGCACCGGCCCACCACAAGCGGGCCATGCTCAGCCGGGCGCACGAGTTCTACACCAAAGCCGCCCCGGACCTGACCGGGCTGACCCGCACCCGTGTGGACAAGCGGCTTGAGGAACTGGAGAAGGTGACCAACGGCAACAGCCAGCACGACGAGTTGTTCGCAGCCGCACGGGCGGCGACCCGCAGCAAGGAGGTGGAGAACCTGGAGGCGTCTGGCGGTTTCTTCGCCGGTAAGGACTACCGCGACGCCCCTCCCGCCGGCGGGGTGCTGATCGGGTTCCGCTACGGGCTGCGGAAATACAACAACGACCACGATATCGTGTCCTATCTCCAGCCGATTTATCTAACCCCGCACGGGGAGAAGACCGGGCTGGGGGTGGGCAAGGCGCCGGCCAAGCCGCTCACGGTGAAGGCCAAGCCCGGGTACGCGGTCGGCGCGGTGAAGACGAGCGGCGGCGGGTTGATGGGGGCGTACGGGCTGGTGTTCATGAAGATCCAGGGGAAGGGGCTGAACCCGAACGACAAATACGAGTCGCCAGTCATGGGGTGGGACCGCGGGCTGAGGGGCGGGCGGACGTCCGGCGACGGGCGGCCGGTGGTCGGGGTGTACGGCAAGTGGTCGACCGACGGCGCCGACGTGTGCAGCATCGGGGTGGTCGTCCCGGGCAAGTCGCCGAAGAAGTGATCTGCAGCATCCGCGCCTGTTACAACCCGACGAGCGCGGCGGTAGTACCTCGGCACGACGCTCTACCGGCGGCGTGGGCGATCGGCGCCCGGACGCGTTGGAGTTTCGGCCCAACACCGGGTATGCGTTCGTTGTCCGCGACGGCCCGGCCCGGCAGAGCTGGCACGGGTGCGAGCGGTTGCCCGCCGGGTCCGGCGCCCGGAACACCCTGCTGAACACCTTCTACTCGGACCCCCGCGACGACTACTCGGGGTATCTGCGGGCCGAAGCGCCCGAGAGTGTTTAGGCGGGCTTCTCGGCCTCTTTCTTCCACTCTTGGATCTTGCGGTACAGGGTGCGCTCGCTGATGTTGAGCAGTTGGGCGGCCTCCTCGCGGTTGTTGCCGGTCAGTTCCAGCGCTTTTTCCGTGTAGTACCGCTCCACCTCGTCGAGCGGGCGCCCGATGAGGAAGTCCGGGCCGGCGCCCCGCGCGCCGGGGGCACCAGGGAGCTTCACCCCGGGGTCTTCGGGGAAGTCGTCGGGGGTGAGTTCGCCGTCCAGGTCGAGCACCATCATGCTGTCGAGCAGGTTGCGCAGCTCGCGCACGTTGCCGGGCCAGTCGTAGCCCTCGAACGCCTTCCACACCGCCGGCGCCACCTTCGGGACCGGCTTGTTGTCGCGCTTCGCGAAGCCCTTGAGGAAGTGCGCCACCAGTTGGGGCACGTCCTCGCGGTGCTCGCGCAGCGGCGGGATCTTCACCGTCCCGACCTTGAGCCGGAAGAACAGGTCTTGCCGGAACCGCCCGGCATCGACTTCCTTCTGAAGGTCTTTATTGGTCGCGGCGATGATGCGCACGTCCACCTTGATGGGCTCGTTCGCGCCGATGCGGACGACCTCGCCGTTCTCCAGCGTGCGGAGCAGCTTGGCCTGGAGCGACAGGGGCATGTCGCCGATCTCGTCGAGGAACAGGGTGCCGCCGTGCGCGTGCTCGAACTTGCCGATCCGCTGCCGGTCGGCGCCGGTGAACGCCCCCTTTTCGTGCCCGAACATCTCGTCATCAAGCATGTTTTCATTCAGCCCGGCGCAGTTCATCGCGGTGAACGGTTTGGCCTTGCGCGGGCTGTTGGTGTGGAGCGCCCGGGCCGCGAGATCCTTCCCGGTGCCGTTCTCGCCCAGGATCAGCACCGACGCGGACGATGGCGCGTACGCTTTCAGCAGTTGCAGCACGCGGAGCATCTTCGGGCTGTTGCCGACCACGCCCTCGAAGCCGAACTTCTCGTCGAGCTGCCGGCGGAGCTCCCGCAGGGTGCCGACCCGTTTCGCGGAGTTCTCGACCACGGCCCGCAGTTCCGCGAGGTCGAGCGGCTTCTGGAGGTAGTGCGCCGCGCCGCGCTTCATCGCCTCGACGGCGGTCTTGACGTCCGCGAACCCGGTGATGACGTACACCTCCGTTTCGGGGTGCAGTTGTTTACACTTTTCGACCACTTCCAGCCCGTGCAGGTCGGCCCTTTTGAGGTCGGTGAGCACCACATCGAAGGCGTCTTGTTCCAACCGCACGACCCCGGCCTTCCCGCTGGTGGCGACCGTGCAGGCGTGCCCGCGGCGCTCCAGGCTCTCGGAGATCGTTTCCGCGAGGGCCTTGTCGTCGTCGATCACGAGGACTTGAAGCGGCTCGGCTGGCGCGGACATCGCGTCGGTCCCTCGGCGGACTGTGGGTCGTGCTTCTGATCAGTTTAGCGGTGCTTCGCGGCGCAGCACTGCTTAACATGACTGGGCCTACCTCGAAAGGAGCCACTCCCCATGACCCGCGTTCGTATCCCCGCTCTGATTCTCACGCTCGCCGGTGTCGCCGGCGTTGCCCTCGTCGGCAGTTCCGCCCCGGAAGCGACGGGCGGCAAGATGACTTCGTCGGCCAATGCGTTCCTCGCCACCCTCACACCGGAACTCAAGAAGAAAGCGAGTTTCGATTTCAACGACAAGCACCGCACCGCGTGGTACTTCACCCCGCAGCAGAACAAGGAAAAGAAGTTCACGCGCAAAGGGGCGCGGCTCGAAGAGATGACTGCGGACCAGAAGAAGGCCGCGCTGGCGCTGCTGAAGACCGGGCTCTCGGCGAAGGGCTACGAGCAGGCCACGACGATCATGGGGCTTGAGGGGCTGTTGCTGGAACTCGAAGGCCCGAAGGGCGCGATGACCCGCAACACCGGGTGGTACTTCGTGAGCATCTTCGGCGAGCCGTCGAGCACCGGGAAGTGGGGCTGGCGGTTCGAGGGGCACCACCTGTCGGTGAACTACACGATCGACAAGGGCGAAGTGGTGACCGGCGCCCCGATGCTGTTCGCCTCCAACCCGGCGGAGGTCAAGGACGGCTCGAAGAAGGGGCTGCGGGCGCTCCCGGCGATCGAGGACCACGTTCGCGCGCTGATCACTTCGCTGAAGGAAGACCAGGACAAGGTCGCGAAGCAGCCGAAGGCGTTCCCCGAAATCAAAGAGGGGCAACCCAAAGCGGACGTCGGCGCACCGGTCGGCATCACCGCCGACAAGCTCACCGCGGAACAGAAGGCCACGCTCATCAAGCTCCTGAAAGCGTACACGGACCGGATGCCGGACGAGTTCGCCGCGGCCGAGATGAAGAAGGTGACCGGTACACCGGACGCGAAGCTGTACTTCGCATACAGCGGCAGCGCGAAGCCGGGCGAACCGTACACCTACCGCGTGCAGGCGCCGGATTTCGTGGTGGAGTTCCTGAACGTGCAGGCCGACAGCGCGGGGAACAAGGCGAACCACATTCACAGCGCCTGGCGCCGGCTGCCGATCGACTTCGGATTGAGTGAGTAAGACAAAGAAGCTTGGCCACAAAAAGGCACGAAGGGCACAAAAAAGAAGGCGAAACCAAGACGGAAAAGCAGTTGATCCACAGATTACACAGAAGACACAGATTGAGAACCCAGAAAAGCAGCTGCTTCCTGGGTTCTCAATCTG
>DASWYH010000181.1:0-1869 GCA_036405095.1 Gemmata sp.
CCGCGCCGGTGATCGCGCCGAGCAACCCGCCGCCGAGAACGAACACCAGATTTGCTTCATCGTCACCCAAAACGAACGAGATCGCCGCGCCGGCGATGATCCCGCCGACTTCCCCACAGACCCACAACCCGACCAGCAGCAGCACGAACAGCGGGCCGCTGCGGCCCTTGGTGCGCGCCTTCGCGGCGATGCTCCGGCCCAGCGCAATCAGGATCAGGATTTCGAGCACGGAACGCTCCCTCGCGGTGAAGCGGGCGTTAACCCAGTCCGGTGACCTTACGGTACAGGCGCTCGTAGGCTTCGGCGCTCCGGTCCCAGCTCCAGTCCTGCGCCATCGCGGTTTGGACCACCCGCTGGAAATCGGCGGGGCGGTCGCGGTACAGGACGAGCGCCCAGCGGACCGTTTCGTAGAGCGCGTGGGCCGTGTAGTCGTTGAAGCTGAACCCGGTCGCGCGCCGGTCCGCGATGTTCTCTTCCGTCGCGTTCACCACGGTATCGGCGAGCCCGCCCGTCGCCCGCACCACCGGCGGGGTGCCGTACTTGAGGCTGTACATCTGGTTCAGGCCGCAGGGCTCGTAGCGGCTGGGCATCAGGAACAGGTCGCTCCCCGCTTCGATCACGTGCGCCAGCGTCTCGTTGAAGCCGAGATAAATGCCGACCCGGCTCGGGTTCTTGTCGCGCAGGGCTTGCAGCTGGTCATGGTACACCTGGTCGCCGTCGCCGAGAACCACGATCTGGCAGCCCAGATCGACGAACCCTTGCGCGGCGCTGAGTACGATGTCGATACCCTTTTGGCCCACGAGCCGGGCGATCATCCCCAGAACGGGCGCCCTGGGGTCTTCGGGCAGGTTGAACTTGCGCTGGAGGTCGGCCTTGCACAGCGGCTTGTTCGTGAACACGGTTTCGGGGGTGTACGGCGCCGCGATGCGCCGGTCGTGCTCGGGGCTCCAGTGCTCGTAGTCGCACCCGTTGACGATGCCCGAGAGCTTCCAGTGGATGCTGGTGAGCAGCCCTTCGAGCCCGCACCCGAACGCGCTGGTCTGGATCTCCCGCGCGTAGGTCGGGCTGACCGTGTTCACCGCGTCCGCGAACACCATCCCGGCTTTCAGGAAGTTGAGCCCGTAGTGCTCGAGCTGGCCCGGGTTGTACAGGTGGCCGGGGAGCCCCGTGAAGCTCATCAGCTCGCGCGGGTACGAGCCCTGGTACGCGATGTTGTGGATGGTGAAGACGGACCGGATGCGCTGGAACCCGGGGTGGTTGCGGTGGGTCTCGGCGAGGTACGCCGGGATGAGCCCCGTTTGCCAGTCGTTGGCGTGGATCACGTCCGGCGACCCGATGTGCGGGACCAGTTCCATCACCGCGCGGCAGAAAAACACGAACCGCGCGCCGTTGTCGCCGTAGTCCTGTTTCCCGCCCCACCCCTGTTCCTGGTACAGCCCGCGCCCCGCTTTGGGGTCGTCGCGCTCGAAGAACGGGGTGTGCTCGATGAAGAAGACCGGCACCGCGGTGTTCGGAAGGTGCGACCGGTACACGCGGCACGCCAGCACCCGGTCGCCCATTGGTACCGGGAGCACGATCCCGGTGCGCTCCAGCGGGTGCGCGGAGCGCCGGACCGCGCTATAAAGCGGCATGACGACGGACGCCGTGTTCCCGCGGCGCGCGAGGGCCGCGGGCAGCGCCCCCGCCACGTCGGCCAGCCCGCCGGTCTTCGCGAACCCGACCACCTCGCTCGCCGCGACCAGCACCCGCAACCCAGCCACTGTGATTCTCCGCGCCCGCCGCAACTCGCGACTCAGAAACTATACGATCGGCCGCCGGGGGTCGCGAAACAAAGGGGATCGGCCACAAAAGAGCACAAAAAGCACAAAA
>DASWYH010000182.1:0-2353 GCA_036405095.1 Gemmata sp.
GTTCGTCCCGGCATTCTTCATGGAAGGGGCGGCCCGTGAGCTGTTCGTGCCGCTCTCGCTCGCGGTCGGGTACGCGATGATCGCATCGTACGTCCTGTCGAGCACGTTCGTGCCGGTCCTGTCGGTGTGGCTGCTGAGGCACACGCCGGCGCACGCCGAAGCGACGGGCGGCCTGTTCGCGCGCGTGCTCAACAGCTACGAGGCCGCGGTCGCCCGGGTCGTGTACCTGCGCTACGCGGTCGTGCCGCTTTATTTGTTCGGAGCGCTCGTGCTGGCGGCCCTGCTGTATTTGAACCTCGGCACGGCCATTTTCCCGCCTACCGACAAGGGGCAGTTCCTGCTCCGGTTGAAGGCGCCCACGGGCACGCGCATCGAACGGACCGAAGAACTGGCCCAGGAGGCCACCCGGCTCATCAAGGAAGAGGTGGGCGCCGGGAACGTGGAGGCGACCGTCGGCTACATCGGGATGTTCCCCACGAACTACCCGATCCAGGCGATCCACCAGTGGACCAGCGGCCCCGGCGAGTGCCTCCTGAAAGTGGCGCTGAACCCGGGCGCCGCCGGCCGACTGGAGGAGCAGAAAGAGCGCCTCCGCTCGCGCCTCGACACGGGGTTGAAAGCGTGGCTCACCGCACGCTGGAAGGAGGACGGGCTTTCGCAAGCGGAGATCGACGCGCGGCTGCCGGGGTTGCGGCTCTCGTTCGAGCCCGGCGACCTCGTCAGCGACGTGATGAGTTTCGGCTCGCCGACGCCCGTTGAGGTGCAAGTGAGCGGGTCGAACATGGCGACCAACCTGGCCTACGCCACCAAACTGCGCGAGAAGCTGGTGGCGATTCCCGAACTGCGCGACGTGCAACTGAACCCGGCCCAGGACTACCCGACCATTAACCTGAACATCGATCGCGCCCGGGCGGGAACGATGATGCTGACCGCGCGCGACATCGGGATGTCGCTGATCCCGGCGACCGCGTCGAGCCGGTACATTCAGCCGATTTACTGGCGCGACCCGGTGAACGGGCAGGCGTACATCGTTCAGGTGCAGATCCCGCCGCCGCTGGTGGGCACCGATACGGCGCTGGGCAACGTCCCGGTGGGGACGCGGCCCGAACCTCCGAACGGAACCGGGAGCGGCGGCCCGGCGGCCCCTGGTGCCGTCTTCCTGCACGATGTGCTGAGCCCCGATGGCGGCCTTGTCCACACGACGACCCCGGAAGAGATCTACCGCTACAACATGCGCCGAACGGTGAGCCTCACCGCGAACGTTTCCACGCAAGACCTGGGCAAGGTGCGCCGGGCCGTGCAGCGCGCGATTCAGGAGACCGGCGCCCCGCCGCGGGGGGTGCAGGTGGACGTGCGCGGACAGTTGAACACGCTCGGGCTGGTGCAAGCGAGCCTCGGCCGCGGGCTGCTCCTCGCGGTGCTCGCGATCGCGCTCCTCCTGACGGCGTACTTCCAGTCGGTCAAGCTCGCGCTGGTGTCCGTGGCCGCGGTGCCCGCGACGCTGTGCGGGGTCGGGCTCGCGCTGTGGGGCACCGGCACGACGCTGAACCTCCAATCGTTCATGGGCGCGATCATGGCGCTCGGGGTGTCCGTGGCCAACGCGATCCTGCTCGTGACGTTCGCGGAACGGGCGCGCACCACCCACGGCGCGGCGGTGCGTGCGGCGGTCGAAGGGGGGCGGGCGCGGTTGCGGCCCGTCCTGATGACGAGCTGTGCGATGGTCGCGGGGATGCTCCCGATGGCGGTCGGCGCGTCCGCCGGGGGGGAGCAAACGGCGCCCCTCGGCCGGGCCGTCGTGGGCGGGCTGGGCGCTTCGACCCTCGCGACGCTCCTGCTGCTACCGGCGGTGTTCGCTGTGGCGCGGCGGAACGCGGGTGTGGTCGGCGCGTCGATGGACCCCGACGATCCGAACAGCGGGCGCTACGACGAGAACAAGGTGAAGCTGTTCGAGGAGTGACTTCGCCGCTCGGGAACAATTTCCCGGCACCGCTCCGCACCACGAACAACCCGCCGACCGCGAGCTACGGGGCGCGGTATCGCGTGGTCGCAGTTCGTGTGACCCGCGGACTCTTTCGAGCGCCGCTCACATGTGGCATTAAAGCCGGACCGGTTCGGCTGCACCCCACCCGGCCGCACGGACTCGATAGCGCAAGCCGCACCGAGTAGGATTGACTGCGGAACAGCCCGCCCGTACCGCCCAGGCGCATTCGCCAATGCTGCCACGTTGGAGCAACCATGCTCGATAAAACCGCCGCGCATCACGAGTCCAACAGGCACTTCTACGATCGGATCGCTGCCGCCTACGACCTCATAGCGGACTCGAATGAGCGTATCCCCCGGCAGGCCGGGGTTC
>DASWYH010000183.1:0-2954 GCA_036405095.1 Gemmata sp.
AGTCGCGCTTGGTGTTCGCCGGGCTCCGGTTGTCGTGAACCCCGTCCTGGAGGTACACGCGGATCGGCTTGGCGTCGGCCTTGCGCACGAGGTCCGGGTACACGTGGCCGCCGCGCAGGTCGGTAAAGCTCCCGATCGCGCTGTACACCCGGCGGAACGCATCCGGGCGCTCCCACGCGACGGTAAACGCCGCGATGCCCCCGCTCGAAAAGCCCGCGATGGCGCGCTCGTTCGGGTCTTTGGTCAGCGTGTACTTCTTGGCCAGTTCGGGCAGCATCTCATCGACGATCAGTTTGGCGAAGGGGGCGCCGAGTGAATCGTATTCCATGCTGCGGTTGTTCGGGTTCCCGGTGCCGAGTGCCGCCGGGTACTCGGTCCCTTTGTGCCCCGGTGTCACGAACAGGCCGATCGTGACCGGGATCTCTTTCCGGTGAATGAGGTTGTCGAGCACCACCGGCGCGCGGATCACGCCCTTCGGGTTGATCGCCCGTTGCCCGTCCTGGAACACCAGCACTGCGGCGGGGTTCTCGGGCTTGTACTGTGCGGGAACGTACACCCAGTACTGCCGCACGGTGCCCTCGAACGCGGCACTTTTGAAGAGCACCGGGCCGACCAACTCGCCCGCGGGCACGCCCTTTTGCTTTTGGGAGTCGGGACCGAGCTTGTAGGTCGCTTTCGCGGGCAGCTCTCCGGCCGGCGGCTGGCCGATGGCGAGCGCACAAGTGAGCCCGGCGACGAACACGAATACGAACCGCATGAGGCCCCCGTATGTCCGGGGCGCCACCCGTTTCCGGAGTTCCGCTCGATCCCTTGCGGTCGCGGCTCGCAAAGGCACAGCGAGCGGCGCTCGCGAGAGCGGGAATCGTGTGCCCCGATACCGGAAGCGGGTGGCGCGCCCTTATTAATGATAGCCGGAGAGCCGCAATTGCGTCTTCGCCCGGTCGCGCGTATACCCGCCGGGGGTCGTCCAGATCGCGGGGCCTTTCATGAGCGGCGCTCGGTTGTTGGCGGTGGTGGTACTTGTATGTGCGGGCGAGCGCGTCCAGGGGCAACTGCCGCCGGTCATGGGGACGCCCGTCGAATCGACAGCCCCGAACATTCAACCGGTCGAAGTTCCGAGCGTTCAGCCCGTTCCGGAACCCGCGGTGCGCCAGGAAGAGGCGCCGAAGCCGCGGCGCGACGATTTCGGGGCCGGGGGCTTCGGCATGCTCGGCACCGGTGGCGCCCGCGCCCCGGGGTACAACGCCACCTACTACCCGGCCCGCCCGGTCGCCGGGCACGGCACCGACCTCGGCCTCGTGCGCCAGAACCTGTCGTTCGGCGTTCCGCTGTGGCGCGAGGGCGGCGACGTGCTCGCCCTCACCGGCGGCGTGCGCAACACGGCGTTCTTCACCGACGCGATTCTGCCCGACAGCGGGCGCCCCTTCCCGAGCACCCTCTGGAACCTCAACCTGGGGCTGACCTACGCGCACCGCCTCGAAAACGGGTGGACCGCGGGCGGGGCGGTCAGCATCGGGTCGGCGAGCGACAAGCCGTTCAACAGCATAAACGAGATGACCGCGAACGTGACCGCGTTCCTCCGCATCCCCGCACAGAACGCGCGCGACTCGTGGCTGCTGGGGGTCAGCTATTCGCCGGTCGGCAACTTGAACTTCCCGATCCCCCTGATCGCCTTTGCGTGGAAGCCGTCCGAGCGGTTGCAGGTGAACATCGGGCTCCCGTTCTCGGTCACCTGGCGCCCGACCGACGACCTGACGCTCACCATGTCATACATTCCGCTCGTCAACGTGAACGCCCGCCTCACCTACCAGCTCGCCGAGCGGGTGGCGGTGTTCGGCGGGTTCCAGTGGCTGAACGAGGCGTACCTGCTGGCGGACCGGGCGGACACCAAGGACCGGTTCCTGGTGTACGAGAAGCGGCTGATCGGCGGGGTCCGGTGGGACGCATGGGAGCGGGGAACGGTGGAGTTCAACGTCGGGTACGCGTTCGACCGCGACTACGGCACGGGGCGGAACTCGACGGGCAACCTCCGGGATCACGTGGAAGTGGCGCCCGGGGCCTTCATCGGGGTGAGCGCCCGGCTCCGGTTCTGAGCGCCCGTCTCATGCGCAGGATTTGAGCATGGTGCGGGTGTCGCGCATCGCTTGCACAACCGCGCCCGGCAGCGCCTTGTGGAACTCGGCGGCGCGGCGCGGGGTCCAGCCCCGTGCCAGAACCGGGAAGAACGGGCACGCGACCAGGTTGTAACCCGCGATGTTGTGCTTCCGCTGGACGTGCGCCGCCATGCGCTCGGTCACCGCGACGAGCGCCACGAGTTCCCGGTGCTTCTCCTCGTCCGCCGGGCGGTGGTGGTTCAGCATCGTTTGCGCCACCGTTTCCGGGAGCTTGTTGCGGGTGGCGAACTGGTGCCCGATCTCGCAGTGATCGAGCCCCCACACCGCGCACTCGGTTCGGAGCGTTTCCGCGGTTTCGTCGGCTGTCACCAGCGCCGCGGCGGTGCTGTCCTCGGGACACTTCACGCACGCCACCAGCCGGCCCATGTCGTGTAGCAGCCCCGCGGTGAACGCGGGGCCGGGCTGCCCGATGCCCATTTCGAGGCTGATTCCGGACGCGAGCCGGGCGACGAAGAGCGAGTGCCGGAGGATCACGTCGCACCGCTCCTGGACCGCCACCGAGCACCGGTTGTACACGTTCTTCACGCCCATCGCGCTGAGCAACTTGCAGCACTCGTGCAGCCCCATCCGGAGCACCGCCGGCTGCACGTCTTCGATCTCCTTGGCCCCGCGGATCGCGCAACTGTTCGCGGCCCGCAGCACCCCGGCCGCGAGCACCCCGTCGCGCCGAACGAGCGCCGCGACCTCCGCGACCGACACGTCGGGGCGGTTCGCCATGCTCATCACCCGGACCGTCGTTTCCGAAAGGGTCGGGTACGTGTCGGCGCGGTCGAGGTCGGT
>DASWYH010000184.1:0-7674 GCA_036405095.1 Gemmata sp.
GACTCAACCAATTCGTGTGTACCGCGGACCGGCACCCCCGAGGCACGATCTGCAACCCCGTGTTCGTGCGCGGGAGTTGGTCGCTCGTGGCTGCCAGGATGATGCGCGGCGTGCGCGTTGAGAAAGGGACTGTGCCCGGCCGGGCGAGGTTCACGGGTTCAGCCGCTTGACCGGCGCGGCACAATGGGTTTTGATAGTGTCACAACGCACAACGCGGTGATCCCGTTGCGCCCGCCTGCCGCACCCGCCGGAAAGCACTTCTGATGATGCGTGTGACCATCGCCGTTGTTGCCGCGCTGGGGGCGCCCACGCTCGCGCGCGGGGCCGATCCCGCCGCTCAGGAGTTCTTCGAGAAGAACATCCGCCCGGTGCTCGTGGAGAAGTGCCTGTCGTGCCACGGGGCCGAGAAGCCGAAGGGCGGGTTGCGCCTCGATACGCGCGATGCGCTCTTGAAAGGCGGGAACAGCGGGGCCGCGGTCGTTCCCGGCAAGCCGGACGCCGGGTGGCTCCTGAAAGCCGTTCGGCACGCCGACGAAGACCTCAAAATGCCCCCGGGCGGGAAGCTCCCGGAGCGCGAAATCCTGGCGCTCGCAAAGTGGGTGGAAGCGGGCGCCCCCTGGCCCGAAAAGGTGGCGCTCGCGGCGCCCGACACGGTCGCAAAGGCGGCGGCCAGGCACTGGGCCTTCAAGCCGGTGGTGCGGCCCGCGGTGCCGAAGCTCTCCACCCAGCCCCCGAACCCGATCGATGCATTCGTCCGCGCGAAACTGAGCGCTCACAAGCTGTCGCCGGCGCCGCGGGCCGACAAGTACACGCTGATCCGGCGGGCGACGTTCGACCTGCACGGGCTCCCGCCGACCGCGGAAGAAGTCGAAGCGTTCCTGAAGGACGATTCGCCCGGTGCATACGAGAAGCTGATCGACCGGCTGCTCGCGTCGCCGCGGTACGGCGAGCGGTGGGCGCGGCACTGGCTCGACCTCGCCCGGTACGCCGACAACAAGGGCTACGTGTTCTTCGAGGGCAAGGAGTACCCGTGGGCGTGGGCGTACCGCGATTACGTCGTCCGGGCGCTCAACGAGGACAAGCCCTACGACCGGTTCGTGACGGAACAGCTCGCCGCGGACCTGCTGTGCCCGGACGACCAGCCGGCGCAAGCGGCGCTCGGGTTCCTCACGATCGGCGGGCACTTCATGAACAACACGCACGACATCATCGACGACCGCATCGATGTCGTGACGCGCGGGCTCATGGGGCTCACGGTGACGTGCGCCCGGTGCCACGACCACAAGTTCGACCCCGTCCCCGCGGCCGATTATTACTCGCTGTACGGCGTGTTCCGCAGTTCGGTAGAGCCGGCCGTTCCGCCGCGCCTCGGTCCCGCCCCGAAGGGCGCCGAACAGGAGAAGTACGACGCGGAACTGGTCGCGCGCGAGAAGAAGCTGGTGGACTTCGTCACCGCGAAGCACGCCGCGCTGGTGGCCGGCGCCCGCGCCCGCGCCGGGGAGTACCTGCTCGCCGCGCACGCGGCCCGGAACCAGCCGCCCGCGGACGACTTCATGCTGATCGCCGACCCCGGCGACCTGAACCCGAGCATGGTCACCCGCTGGCGGCAGTTCCTGATCGACACCAAGAAGCGCAAGCACCCCGCGTTCCTCCACTGGCACGCGGTTGCGGAACTCGGGGCCGCCGAGTTCCGGGAGAAGGCGCCGGGGCTGTTGAAGGCCACCGCGGGCGGGAACAAACTTGTTGCCGCGGCGCTCGCCGACGCGCCGGCGGACATGAAGGGCGTTGCCGAGCGGTACGGGAAGCTGTTCGCCGATGTCGAGAAGCGGTGGAAGGAAGCCGCCGGGATCGGCGCGAAGGCGCTCGCCGACCCCGACGCGGAGGAACTCCGTGCGGTGCTGTACGGCCCGGCCGCGCCGGCCGACGCGCCACTCGCGCTCGATTGGGGCTTCCTGTCGCTGTTCCCGGACCGCGCCACGCAGGGCGAATACCAGAAGCACCTGCGCGCGCTCGAAGAGTGGCTCGCGAAAGGGCCGCCGCGGGCGATGGCGCTGGCCGATTCCCCGCGCCCTTACGACCCGCGCATCTTCGAGCGCGGGCACCCCGGCCGGCCCGGCGAGCCGGTGCCCCGGCAGTTCGTGAGGGTTGCGAATCCGGCCCGTAAGCCGTTCCCCGACGCAGGAAGCGGGCGCCTCGATCTGGCGCGCGAGATCGTCTCCAAGGACAACCCGCTGACGGCCCGGGTGTTCGTCAATCGTGTCTGGATGCAGCACTTCGGGAAGGGGCTGGTCGGCACCCCGGGCGATTTCGGGTTGCGCGGCGACGCGCCCACGCACCCGGAGCTGCTCGACTGGCTCGCGGCGGAGTTTCAGAACCCCTCCCCAACCCCTCCCCTAAAAAGGGAGGGGCTTCAACCCAACCGCCCGCGCGCAAACGTTTCCGATTCTTCTCTGCCTGCCTCCCCCTTCTCTTCAGGGAGGGGGGCCGGGGGGGGAGGTTCTTGGAGCGTCAAGCGGCTCCACAAGCTCATCATGATCTCGGACACCTATACGCAAGCCTCGAATGCGGAACGCGGAGTTCGGAGCGCGGAACCGAAGCCGTGGGGCTGGTTCTCGATTCCGAACTCCGAATTCCGAACTCCGCATTTGGAAGATTCGGAGAACCGCCTTCTCTGGAAGCAGAACCGCCGGCGCCTGGAGTTCGAGCCGCTGCACGACGCGGTGCTCGCGGTGTCCGGGCAGCTCGATCTGAAGGAGGGCGGCCCGAGTGTCCGCCTGTTCGGTGGCAACCGGCGGCGCGCGGTGTACGGTTACGTTGACCGGCTGGAGTTCCCGTCGCTGTTGACCACGTTCGACGTGCCGAACCCGGCGGGCAGCGTGCCCGAGCGGACGAGCACCACGGTGGCCCCGCAGGCGCTGTTCCTGATGAACGGCCCGTTCGCCCGCGACGCCGCGAAGAAGCTCGTCGTGCTCCCCGCGGTGCAGAAGCTCGCCGACCCCGGCGCGCGCGTCGAACGGGTTTATTTGCTCGTGCTGGGCCGGCGCCCGGATGCTGAGGAACGGAAACTGGCGCTCGCGCTGGTGGCGAAGGGCGCCGACCGGTGGGCCGATCTCGCGCACGCGCTGTTGATGACCAACGAGTTCGCCTTCGTAGATTAAACGGGTCCGGAATCGACAGTGGGAGGATAAATGAAACTTGCCGAAGCGCTCCTGCTCCGGGCCGATCTACAAAAGAAGCTGGGGTCGCTCCAGACTCGCGCACAGAAGTACACAGTGGTGCAAGAAGGCGAGCGACCGGCCGAAGACCCGAATGAGGTTCTCCGTGAGGTCTCGGCCGTTGCGGGGCAACTGCACCGGCTCGTGTTCGCGATCAATGCCACCAACCTGCGGCACACGGTTGCGAGCGGCGAGACGATCACCGAAGCACTGGCGCGGCGCGACAGCCTCACGCTTCAGCACCGAGTTCTGGTGGGTGTGGTCGACTCCTGCGCCAAGCCCGTTGAACGGTACGGGGTCAAGGAAATTCGTTGGGTTGTGACCGTAGACGTACCGACGCTTCATCGCCAGATCGATGAAACGGCCAAGCAGATACGCGAGCTCAATGCTGCCATTCAAGAAGTGGGATGGCGCGTCGAGATCGCCGAGCATTGATGCGACATGGGGGTTACGGGCGAGCGCGTCTCAGCGGACGGGGGATACCGCCGCACTTGGTCGCGCGGAGGGCAGCGCGGAGGGTTCGATTCCCTCGGGCACAACAGAGCCCCGCAACGCGCACACTTTACCGCGCACACCGCAACACGCACCACCACACGCACTGACGTAGCCCCCAGCCGAACACACGCGGAGCAGCAACACGATGACCTTGCCCTCACGACGCGAAATGCTCGCCCGCTGCGGCACCGGGCTCGGCACCGTCGCCCTCGTGGGCGTGCTGGCCGATGACGGGTCCGTCGCTCGCGCGTCCGACCCGACCGACCCGCTCGCGGTGAAGAAGCCGCACTTCGCCGCGAAGGCCAAACACGTCGTTCACCTGTTCATGAACGGCGGGCCGTCGCAGGTGGATACCTTCGACCCGAAACCGGCGCTCGACAAGTACCACGGGAAGCCCATCCCGAGCGGGAACCTCCGCACCGAGCGCAAGACCGGCGCGGCGATGAAGTCGCCGTTCGCGTTCAAGAAATACGGGCGGTCCGGTATCGAGGTCAGCGACCTCTTCCGCCGCACCGCCGCGCACATTGATGACATGTGCGTGATCCGGTCGATGCGCGCCGATGTTCCGAACCACGAGCCGTCGCTCTTGCTGATGAACTGCGGCGACGGGCGCCAGCCGCGCCCGAGCCTCGGGAGCTGGGTCACCTATGGGCTCGGTAGTGAGAACCGCAACCTGCCCGGGTTCGTGGTGATGTGCCCCGGCGGCTACCCCATTGTCACCACGCAGAACTGGCGCTCCGCGTTCCTCCCGGGCGTGTACCAGGGCACGTACATCGACAGCCAGCACACCCAGGTAGACAGGCTCATCGCCAACATCCGCAACACCGACCTGCCGCCGGACCGGCAGCGCGAGCAACTCGACCTCGTCGCGGCCCTCAACGCGAAGCACCTCAAGGAGCGAGCCGACGACGCGCAGCTCGAATCGCGCATTCGGACGTTCGAACTCGCCTTCCGGATGCAGTCCGAGGCCGCGGACGTGTTCGACCTGACCCGCGAAACCAAGAAGGTGCGCGAGTGGTACGGCGAAACCACCATCGGGCGTCAGCTCCTCCTCGCGCGGCGCCTCATCGAGCGCGGGGTGCGCGTCGTGCAACTGTGGAGCGGGGCCGGGCAGCCGTGGGACAACCACGACGGCATTGCGGCCCAACACAAGAAGCTCGCGGAGCAGTGGGACCAGCCCATTGCGGCGTTCCTCAGCGACCTGAAGGCGCGCGGGCTGTTCGAAAGTACGCTGGTGCAGTGGGGCGGCGAATTCGGGCGCACGCCGGTCGCGGAACTGCCCGCGCTCAACGGCCGCGACCACAACCACTACGGGTTCACCTGCTGGCTCGCCGGCGGCGGCGTTAAAGGCGGAACGGTGGTCGGCGCGACCGACGATTTCGGGTTCGCGGCGGTCGAAAATAAGGTGCACGTCCACGACCTGCATGCCACAATGCTGCACCTGCTCGGGTTCGACCACGAGAAACTGACCTACCGTTACGCGGGCCGGGACTTCCGGCTCACCGACGTTCACGGCCGGATCGTCAAGGAGATGATTCAGTGACCCCTTCGCCGGTCCGCGCTTCAGTGGATTTCGAGAAGCCGGGCAAGCAGCTCGGGCACCTGTTCGTCCCGTACTCGTACAACCTCGGCGGGTGGGCGAACCTGATGCTGCCCGTCGCGGTGATCGCGCGCGGGAGCGGCCCCACGGCCCTCGTGATGGCCGGCAACCACGGCGACGAGTACCCCGGGCAGATCGCGATCATGCGCCTGCTGCGCGAGCTGTCCCCGGAACACGTGTCCGGGCGGCTGATCCTCGTCCCCACGCTCACCATGCCCGCGGCGAAGGTGGCGACGCGCCTGTCCCCGCTCGACGGGAAGAACTTCAACCGGTGCTTCCCCGGGAACCCGGCCGGCACCCCGAGCGAGGTGGTCGCGCACTACCTCACCACCGAACTGTTCCCGCGGGCCGACATCGTCATCGACCTGCACACCGGCGGGCGCAGCCTCGACTTCGAGCCGTGCGCCCACATGCACCTCGTCCCGAAGGGGCCGCAGCGCGACGCGATGCTCGCCGGGACCGAGGCGTACAACACCGACTTCTGCTTCCTGTACGCGGACGTGGCCGGGACGGGCCTGCTGCCCGTCGAGGCCGAGAGCCAGGGCAAAATCGTCATCACCACGGAGATGGGCGGGAGCGAGAACGTGACCGCGACGGTCCACGCGGAAACGCAGATGGGGTTGCGGAACGTCCTCATGCACTTCGGCATCCTGCCGGGGCGGGCCGTAACGCGCGCGTCACTCGGGCTCGGGCCGACGCGCTGGGTCCAGGCGCTGAACTGGGACGATTACCGCTTCGCGCCCGAGTCCGGGGTGTACGAGAACCTCGTTCCGCTGGGCGCGGACGTGGACGCCGGGCAGCCGGTCGGGGCGATCCACTTCCTCGAACGACCCGACCGCGAGCCGATTTACGTTCCCGCGAACAGCAAGGGCGTGCTCATCGCCACGCGCGCCCCGAGTCTCGTTACGCAGGGCGACTGTGTCGCGTGCATCGCCCACGACGTGGACCCGCGACAGTTGCCATGAAGACGGAAGACACACGGGCCACAAAAAAGCACCAAGGGCACAAAAGAAGACCGCACACAAAGGAGAGGCCCGACGGGATCACCGGATAAACAAGAAGATGAATTTCAATCCTGTTTGCGTCCTGTGACCCCGTCGAAAACTGTCTTCCTTTCCTTTTGTGCCCTTGGTGCTTTTTTGTTGCCGGTCTCTTGATTTGGGTTCGCCATGAAGATCACGCAGGTTGTCTGTCAGATCCTCCGCATCCCGAGCGTCGCCGCGAAGACCGCGAGCAGCCAGGACTCGGTACTGGTGCGCGTTCGCACCGACGACGGCCTCGAAGGGGTCGGCGAGGCCGATTCGTCGCCGGAGGTCGTCAAGGCGATCATCGACGCGCCGTTCAGCCACAACATCGCGTGCGGCCTGCGCCAGATCCTCGTGGGCGAGAACCCGCTCGATCACGAGCGGCTGTGGCAGAAGATGTATCGGCGCACGATGTACTTCGGGCGCACGGCGGTCGGCATCACGGCGATGGCCGCGGTCGATATGGCCCTCTGGGATCTGAAGGGCAAAGCGTTCGGCCAGCCGATCCACCGGCTCCTCGGGGGCAAGCAGCACGACAAGGTGCGCGGGTACGCCTCGATCCTGTTCGGGCGCGACGGCCGGGAGACGGCGGACATCGCGCGCAGGTGGGTGGCCGCCGGGTACTCGGCGGTGAAGTTCGGGTGGGAGCCGATGGGCACCTCCGAGGCGGTCGATATCGACCTGGTGCGGGGCGCCCGCGAGGGCTTGGGACCGAACAACACGCTCCTGATCGACGCCGGGTGCGTGTACGACGCGCGGACCGCCCTGCGCCGGGCGCACGCGTTCGCGGAGTACCAGCCGGAGTGGCTCGAGGAGCCGCTCCGCCAGGACGACATTGAGGGCTACGTGTGGCTCCGCGACCGGTCCCCGGTGCCGATCGCGGCCGGGGAGGGGGAGTGCGGGCGCGAGTCGTTCCGCCCGCTCATCGACCGCCGGGCGCTTGACGTTTATCAGGTCGACATCTCGCGGTGCGGGTTCACCGACGCCGCGTACATCCGGGCGCGCGTGGAGGAGATCGGCGCGCGGCTGTGCAACCACTGCTACACCAGCCCGCTGACGGTCGCGGCCAGCATCCACTGGCTCTCGACGTGCCGCGACGCGTTCGTGTTCGAGGACTGCGTGGAGGACTCGCCGCTGCGCCACGACCTCACGCACGAGAGGGTTCAATCGGTGAACGGGTGGATGGAAGTGCCCGACCGGCCCGGTTTGGGCGTCACTCTGGACGAAGCGTTCGTGCAGAAGTTCTTGGTCGCGGAATCGAAGTAGGCGAACCCCGGCCGCAAGGCCGGGGGTGCGACCGCGGAGGCGAAGCCGGCGAACCCCGGCCGCAAGGCCGGGG
>DASWYH010000185.1:0-1975 GCA_036405095.1 Gemmata sp.
GGCGGGACGCCCGCGGTCCCAGGGAAGAATCCGTTCACTTCTCCAGCGGGAGCCGGGCGGCTTCCGTGACGCGGTTGAAGAACGCCGCGTTGCAGGTGTGGTACACGATCTCCGCCACCTCGGCGTCCTTGAACGATTTCCGGCACCGCTCCACCATCGCGTCGGTCACCTGCCAAGGGGCCGCGGTCAACGTTTCTGCGAGCGCCAGTGCGGCCTGTTCCGCTTCGGTCAGGTGCTTGCGGTCCCCGTCGAGCTTCCAAATCTGGTCTTCGCTCACGCCGGCCTTGAGTAACCGCTCTCGGGCAGCGGCGAGCGCGTACCAGGCGCGGTCCTGGCGCGCCGCGACCCACGCGATCTGCGCCTTCAGTTTGGAGCTCAGCGCGCCCTTCTCGGTCGCGGCCTTCAACCCCACTACCCGCCCCTTCATCGCCTTCGGGAACGTGGCGAGCAGCGCGACCCAGTTCGGAGCGGCCGGGTCGCTCCACACCTCCGCAACCGATTTCGCGTCGGCCAGCGGGAGCGTTGCCCCGCGCTTCTCCTTCCAGATCGCTTCCACCTTGTCGCGCGCTTCGAGGGGCGGGCGCGCGGCCAGTTTCACCGGTGCGACACGGGTCTCTTGCTTTGCGTACTTCTCGGAGGTCGGAGTCTTGAAGGTGCTAAAGTCGGCCGTTGCGCCGGCCTTCTTGAACCGCGCGCCGTCGCCCTCGGCCGGGATGTTTAACCCATCGGTCCACCGGTTCGTGGCGTTGTAGCCCGCAACCGTCACGAGGATCTCGGCCACCTGAGCCGCGGTGTAGTGCTTCTTGAGCGCGCCGATGTCGTCCGCGGTGACGAGGTGCGGGGTGTGGGTCAGCTTCTGGGTGAACGCATACGCCGCCCGCTCTTTGGCGCCGGCCGCGCGCCAGTCCCCGTCGAGGGCCGCAATGTCGTCGTCCGATACGCCCGCGCCGAGCAACTTGTATTCCTGGTGCCCGAGACAGTAGTAACAGTTGTTCGCCCGCGAGGTGACCCAGAACAGTTTTACCTTGAACGTGCTGTCGAGCGTCATCGCGGGGTCGGGCTCGCGGGCGAACCCGGAGTCGCGCAGCTCCCCGGGCAGGTAGTACGCGCGGAACGCCCCGTTGTTCACGCGGGCAAGTGGGTTCGACGGGTCCGCGGGCGGCGCGGGCAACCGTGGCTTCGCCTTCTTGTGCTGTTCGAGCAGCTCCTTTTCGGCGCCGCGGGTCAGCCCAACGGGCTTCGAGGTCTCCGGGACCGGGTCGGCCGCCGGGGCGCCGATCAGGAGCGCGAGCGTGAGAGTGGTCATGGCTGGCGGTCCTCTTTTGTAACTGCGTGTTTGGGTTCCGTAACGGCCGTGTAGGCCACCTTTTTCACTCGGGTCGTGGCCGCGCCCTTGTCGCGTAACGTCAGGGTGACGACGTAGCTGTACCCGGTGCCGTTGGGCAGCCCGGGGCCGTCGATCTTGTACTCCACGAGGCCGCTGCGGTTGATGTCGTCGTCAACGAACAGCAGCGGCGGCTCACCGCCCGCGAGCTCGCGCGGGGTCTTGCCCGCCTTCCACCCGTCGAGCGCGGAGGTGAGTGCGGCGCGCGACGATTCGGGCGTCGCCGCCATCGGCAGCGGCTTCGGGGAGCCGCACCCGGCGAGCGCGAGCGCGGCGGTCAATAGTAGGAGGCGCGTCGTCATGGGAGGGCCACCACCTCGCCGCCGGTCATCGACCCCATCGCGCGCCAGGTCGCGAGCGGCACCGAACTCGTCACGAACCGGACCGAGCCGTCGCAGAGGGCCACGTTAACGCCCCCGGTGTGCTGACTCCGCGCCGCCGTACCGATGCGCCCGCTCGGGTACATGCACGAGCGCGAGTTCGGCGGCCCGACGTGGAAGTACACCGTGTTCGAGTGGTAGCCGTAGATCCACGGCGCGCCCACGTCGGCCATGCCGTTCACCAGCGCGAGTTCGCCCGGCGTGAGCCCCT
>DASWYH010000186.1:0-14124 GCA_036405095.1 Gemmata sp.
ACCCGGGCGTGTCGGCGGTCGAGTGCATCCTGCCCGCGCTCGACGCCGCGGTGGCCACGGGGGTGGTGGACAACGACAAGGTCGCGCTGCACGGGCACTCGTGGGGCGGCTACCAGACCGCGTTCCTGGTCACGCAGACCAACCGGTTCAAGTGCGCCATTGCGGGCGCCGCCCTCACGGACCTCGTGAGCATGTACAGCAGCGTCTACTGGAACGCCGGGATGGCGAACCAGCCGATCTTCGAGAGCAGCCAGGGGCGGTTCACCGGCGGGTACTGGGACTTGCAGGAAGCGTACATCCGGAACTCACCGGTACACCACGCGAAGAACGTGAAAACTCCGCTCCTGTTGCTGCACAACGACAAGGACGGGGCGGTCGATTTCACGCAGGGCGTGGAGTACTACAACACGCTCCGGCGGTTACAGAAGCCGGTGGTGATGCTGCAATACAAGGGCGAGAACCACGGGCTCGTCAAGCCCGAGAACCGCAAGGATTACGCGCTCCGGATGCGGGAGTTCTTCGACCACCACCTGAAGGGCGCGCCGGCCCCGGACTGGTGGGCCGAGGGCATCCCGCACCTGAAGATGGACGAACACCTCAAGAACCGCCCGAAACCTTGACTGGCCACTTCCACCACACGGGCCGCGGAAATACGCGGCCCGTGACCGGAAAATGCCGACCACATCGACACATCCCCAACAAGGCTGATCGATTTCAACACCGACCCTCGAAGTATCACACCCTTAAAGCAACCCCTCGCAGTTCCTGACGGATCTCGGGAGCCAGTTCGGGTCTGCAGACGTCTGGTTCCGACCTAGCCCCAAGAATCGTTGGGGAGAGGTGCAACAAATCGGTTCACCGCCCACCCACAACACGCTGCACAACCAACTGCCCCCGACTGGATTTGGCACGAGTCCCACACGGTTCCCGCTTCCGGATCGGTCCCCGGTCCCCTAGAATCAGTTCACCGCTCGCGCCGCACCCACCGGGCCGTTCCGATGCCGTCCGATTCGATCGCCGGGTTCCTCGACACCGCCAAGGCCACCCGCGTCCTGTTCCCGGACCAAGTGGAACAGCTCATCCGCCAGCCGGACATCCCGCAGTCCGACCTCCAGGCGCTGTGCTCGTACCTCCAGGACCGGGGGGTCATCACGAAGTTCCAGGCCGACGCCATCCGCGAGGGCCGCGGGCACGAGCTGACGTTCGGCGCCTACCCGGTCCTCGACGTGGTCGGCCCGTGCCCCGGCGGGACCGCGTACCGGGCGCTGCACCCGTCCCTGCGCACGCCGCTCGTTCTGAGGCGGCTGAGCCCGGACGCCTTCGCCCCCATGGACTCGCCGTTCGAAGTGGTGAACCGCGCCCGCGCGTTCGGCACAATTGCACACCCGAACCTGCTCCCGCTGCTCGACGCAGGCGTGTACCTGGGGCACCCCTACGTCGTGATGCAGGAGCCCGCCGACGCGGCTCCGCTCGATGTGCTGCTGACGGAGGTCGGCGGCGCGATGCCCGGGTTCCTCGCGGCCGAATACGGGTGCGCCATCGCGGCGGCCCTTCGGGCGGTCCACGAGCGCGGCGGCTGGCACGGGGAGGTCCGCCCGGGGCTGATCGTCGTCGGTCCGCTCACCACGAAAACAAACGCGGACGGCACTACCAAGAGGAAGCCGGCGCCCCACGCGACCGTAAAACTGGCCGAAATGGGGCTTATCCCGGTCCGCGCCCCGGTCGCGACGGAGCTGCCCGGAGCGGACGTCCTGCCGTACCTCCCACCGGAGCGGCTCGACGCGAGCCTCTACAACGCGCGGTGCGACATCTACGGGCTGGGCGCTTCACTCTACCTGATGCTCGCCGGGCGCCCCCCGCACTCGGCCGGCTCCCCAGAAGAGTTGGTCGAAAAAGTGCGTTCGTCCGAACCCGCGTCACTCCGGACCGTGCGCCCCGACGTGCCACCGGAGCTGGCGCTCGTCGTGATGCGGATGATCGCCAAGCGCCCCGATGAGCGCCCCCAGACGGCCGCAGAAGTGGTGACCGCGCTCGCGCCCTTCTGCCGCCCCGGAACGGTGGCCGCACCACCGCAACCCGTGGTCCCGGTGGCGGCCCCCGCCTCCGCCGTCGCCGTCCCTTATGCGGTGCCGGTTGCGGTCGTCGTCGAGGCCGAAGCCCTCGCCGAGGCCGAACCGGAGGCCGAGGGTTGGGGCGTGGACCCGAACACGTTCACCGATGCCCAGGAAGCGTCCACGGCCGACACCCGCCAGACCCGGCGCCGCGGGATGACCTCGAAGGACAAGAGCCGGGCGAAAATCTGGCTGCTCGTCGGGCTGGGGTTGCACCTCACGGCTATGGGGATGCTGCTCGCGGCGTGCTTCGGTGGGTGCCTGAACTTCGACTCATCGCCCGAGCCCGAACCGCCGGTCCAAAAAGCGCCCGAGAAACCGAAACCGAACAAACAGCCCCGCCCGAAGTCCTCATGATCCCGTGCATCGCGCAGGTGACAACGCTCCCCGGGTCGTTCGCGGACGACGCCGCCAACTACCCGGCCGGCGGCTGCACGGCTGTTGAGGTGTGGCTCACCAAACTGGAACAGCACCTCGAAGCGGTGTCCCCTGAAGACACGTTGATCGCACTGGGGGACCGCGGGATTCGGCTCGTCGCGGCCTCTTACCAGGGCGGGTTGCTGCTCTCTCAGGGCGAGCAGCGGAAAGCGCACTTCGAGCACTTCAAGCGCCGGCTCGCGCTGTGCGAGCGGTTCTCGATCCCGACCCTCGTTCTCGTCGCGGACTTCATGCGTGCCCCGGAGGCGCAGGACCTCGGGCGCGCGGTAGCCTCGCTCGCGCAGGCGGCGCAGTGGGCTGCTGGGTTCGGGGTACGGCTCGCCCTTGAGTTCCGCGGCGCGGACCCGTTCTGCGCGTGCCTGGACACCGCGCTCACCCTCGTGGAGCAGTGCGGAGAACCGAACGCGGGCGTCTGCCTGGATACGTTTCACTTTTACAAAGGCCCGAGCAAGGCCGAGGATCTGGATCGCCTGACCCCGGCGAATCTCTTTCACGTTCAGGCGTGCGACGTGGCGGGGGTGCCGCGCGAGTTAATGACCGACGCGGACCGGGTGATGCCCGGCGAGGGCGACTTCCGGCTGGAACCGCTCGTGCAGCGGCTCAAGCAGATCGGCTACACGGGGGCGGTTTCGCTGGAACTGATGAACCCGGTGCTGTGGTCGCTGAAGGCCACCCAGGTTACCGAACTCGGAATGAGCGCGCTCCACCGGTTACTGGCGGACCGGGTACCAAGACGAAGAGGTGAGTAACGGGGGCCGCGCCCGATCTACTGAACGTTCCGGACACGCTGCATGTGTTCGCCCAAAACGGAAAGCAGTTCGGACGGGTCCACGGGCTTGGTGAAGTGCAAGTTGAACCCGGCCGCCGCACAGCGGGCGCGGGTCGCTTCGTCCCCGAGTGCCGTCAGTGCCACCAACAGCACCCCCGCACCAGCCACGCGCCGAATTTGCCGGGCCACCTCGCACCCCTCCAACCCAGGCATGGTCAGGTCGAGTACAACCGCGTCCGGGGTCTCTTCTCGTACCGCGTCGAGCGCGCTTTCGCCATCGTAACGGACGCGCACACACGCCCTGCAAATCGTTAACAGTTCGGCCGTCGAATCAGCCGCGTCCGTATTGTCGTCCACCACCAGGACGCGGAGCCGGACCGGCATCGGAAACGGACCGGTTCCGCGCACTGATGATAGAGGAAAAGGCTCGGCGATCATATTGGCACCGATTGGTTTTAGGGTCAGCCACCGGTCGGGCGGCAGAACTTGTGCAACCGGCGCGCCGGCCCTACTTGGTGCCCTCGGAATGTGCGGGCGGCGCGCTCGTGTGCCCCTCCGCAGAAGGCGGAACGGGCTTCGCGGGTTCGCCCCGGAAGCGCTCGATGACCGCGTAGAACACCGGCGTGAAGAAGATCCCGAACACGGTCACCCCCAACATCCCGCTGAAGACCACGGTGCCCAGCGCCTTGCGCATCTCGGACCCGGCCCCCTCGCCGATCAGGAGCGGCACCACGCCCAGGATGAAAGCGCAACTGGTCATGAGGATGGGGCGGAGCCGCTGCACCGCGGCCTCGACGGCGGCGTCGAACCGGGCCATCCCGCCCTCGCGCTTCTGCTTCGCGTACTCCACGATCAGGATCGCGTTCTTGGTCGCCAGGCCGACCAGCACCACCAGCCCGATCTGGCTGAACACGTTCAAATCGAGTCGCGTCACGACGAGCCCGACCACCGCGCAGAGCAGGCACATCGGCACGATGAGGATGATCGCCAGCGGGAGCAGCCAGCTCTCGTACAGGGCCGCGAGGACGAGGAACGCGACCAGCACGCTCAGCCCGAACACGAGGAGCGTGGTGTCCCCCTTGAACTCGTACACGCCGGGGACCTCGACCCGGGTGTTGGCGGCCTCCTTCTGCTGGTAGGCCATCTCGGTCCACTCGTAACTCAGCCCGGGCGGGAGGTCGCGCTTCGCGAGCGCCTCCATTTTGTCGATCGCCTGGCCCGACGAGATTAGCGCCGGGATCGTGATCCCGTTGAGGTCCGCCGACGGGTACATCTGGAACCGGTTCACCTTGCTCGGCCCCTGGTACGGGCTGGTCGTGAGCAGCCCGGCGATGGGGATCATCTCGCCCTTCGGCCCGCGCACCTTGATCTTCGCGAGGTCGTCGGTCGAGCGCCGGAACGGGCCGTCGGCCTGCACCGTCACCTGCCAGTTCCGGTTGTCGAGCGTGATGTCGTTGACGTACACCTGCCCCATGTACGACTGGAGCGCGTCGTTGACCGCGCTCACGGACACGCCCATCTGCTGCACCCGGTCGCGGTCCACCGTGAGGAACACCTGCGGGTTGTTCGAGCGGTACGAGCTGAACGCCGCCGGGATGCCCTCCCGCGGGTCCCGGCTCGCCTCCGCGGCCAGCGCCCAGGTCATCCCTTCGAGCGTCTCCGGGCCGACGTTCCCGCGGTCCTGGATCTGCATCTTGAACCCGCCCGCGTTGCCCAGCCCCAGGATCGGCGGCGCGCCGAACGCGGTCGCGGTGCCCCCACGGATCCGGGCGAACTTCGCGTTCAGCTCGCGCGTGATGGCCTCCGCGGTGCGGCCCTTGCGCTGCTCGAACGGCTTGAGCGCCACGTAGATGCCCCCGTTGTTCGGGATGTTCGCGCTGGAAAAGATCGAGTACCCGCTGATCTGCACCGTGTTCGCGACCCCCTCGGTCGCGAGGCACGCCTCGGCGACCTCCTGCATCACCTGGTCGGTGCGCTCCACGGCCGCACCGGGGGGCAGTTCGAGGTTCACCACGAGGTAGCCCTGGTCCTGTTGCGGGATGAACCCGCCGGGAACCATCGTGAACCCCTTTCCGGCCAGCGCGAGCAGCGCCAGGTACACCACCAAAACGATCAGCGTGAGCCGGATCAGCCACGCCACCGCGGCCCCGTAGAGCCGGGTGCCGCGGTCGAAGGTCCAGTTGAACCCCTTGAACAGCCACCACCCGAACAGCCAGTAGAGAGCCTTATCGATCACGTCCTTGCCCGCGTGGTGGCTGCGGAGCAGGAGCGGGCACAGCGCGGGGCTGAGGGTGAGCGAGTTGAACGCGGAGATCAGCGTGCTGACCGCGATCGTCACCGCGAACTGTTTGAAGAACTGGCCCGTGAGGCCCGGAATCACCGCGGCCGGGATGAACACGGCGCACAGCACCAGCGACACCCCGACGACCGCCATGCTCACCTCGGACATGGCCCGGCGGGTGGCGTCGAGCGGGGTCAGCCCGCGGGCGATGTGGAACTCGACCGCTTCGACCACCACGATGGCGTCGTCTACCACGATCCCGATCGCCAGCACCATCCCGAACAGGGTGAGGTTGTTGATCGAGTACCCGAGGGCGAACATGACCGCGAGCGTGCCCACCAGCGACACGGGCACCGCGATCATCGGGATCAGCGCCGCGCGCCAGTTCTGCAAGAACAGCAGCACGACGATGAACACCAGGACGATGGCCTCGAACAGCGTCTTCACCACCTCCGCAACGCTCTCCTCGACGAACTTGGTCGGGTCGTACACGATCTTCGCTTCGATCCCCTCCGGCCAGTCCGGGGAGGCCTTGAGTTGCGCGAGTTTCGCCTTCACGTCGCGGGCGGTGTTGAACGCGTTGCCCCCGGGTAGTTGGAACACGGGTAGGCCCACCGACGGCTGGTTGTCCAGCGCGCTGGAGGAGTCGTAGCTCTTGGCCCCGAGTTCGACCCGGGCCACGTCCCCCAGGCGCACGAGCGCCTCGCCCTGCTCGCCCGACTTCACCACGATGTCCTTGAACTGCGCCTCGGTCTTGAGCCGCCCGAGCGTGTTGACGACGAGCTGACGGGTCTGCCCCTTCGGCACCGGGGGCTGCCCGATCTGCCCGGCCGCGACCTGCACGTTCTGCTTCCGGATCGCGTCCACCACCTCCGCGGGCACGAGGTTCACGTCGGTCATCTTGTCGGGGTCGAGCCACACCCGCATCGAGTAGTCGCGGTTCCCGAACATGGCCACATCACCGACCCCGTTGAGCCGCGCCAGTTCGTCCTTCACGACAAGGTTCGCGTGCCGGCTGACCGCGAGCTGTTGCTGGAACAGCTCCTCATCGTTGGTGGCCTTCGTTGTGGACACGAGGTTCACCACGAGCAGGATCGCGGTGGACTGCTTCTTGGTCACGACCCCGAGCCGCCGGACCTCCTCCGGGAGCTGCGGCACCGCGACGTTCACCCGGTTCTGAACGAGCACCTGGGCCGTATCGGGGTTAGTGCCGTGCTTGAAGGTGATGGTGAGCCGCATGGCCCCGTCGTTGGTGGCCTGCGACTCCATGTACAGCATCCCCTCGACGCCGTTCACCTGCTGCTCGATGGGCGCGGCCACGGTTTCGGCCACGGTGCGCGCGTCCGCCCCGGGGTACACCGCGGTCACCACGACCTGGGGCGGCACGACCTCGGGGTACTGCGCGATGGGGAGCTGCGTGAGCGCGAGCACCCCGGCCAGGGTGATGAGCACCGACAGGACCATCGCGAACACGGGGCGCGTGATGAAAAACTGCATGGCAGTGCGCGAGCTTTCGTGAGGTGTAGGAACACGGGAACCGGCGGGCCCAGAGGGGCGGAGCCTTGAGCCCCGCCCCGGTGCCCGTCAGGGCTTCACGGTCACCGGGATGCCCGGTCGCACGCGCAACAGGTTATCGGCGATCACGGTGTCGCCCGTGGCCAGACCGGCCTTCACTTCCACTTTGCCATCGAACGAGTCCCCGAGTTCGACCTCGCGGAGCGACGCCTTCCCGTCGGCGACCACGTACACGTACTGCTTCCGCTGCTGGCTGAACACCACGGCCTCGGGGATCGCGAGCACCTCCCGCGGGGAACCGGCCGCGACCCGCACACGCACGGAGTCGCCCGCCGACAGCGAGGCGAACCCGGCCCGCGTGGGGTTCTTGAACGTCGCCCGGATGGTGCGGGTGCCGGTGCCGCGCACGATTTCCGGGTCGAAGTAATCGACCGTGCTGTTGCGGCTCGGGTCGCTGGTGTTGAACTCCTTGTCGTCTTTGAGCCTGATCGTACAGACGAGCGGCGTGGCAGGATTGCGTGGGTCCTTGATGGCCCCGGCCCGGATCTGGTCCCGATACCACAGGGAGGTGATCTCGTCCACCTCCCAGTACGCGTAAATCGGATCGACCGGAGAGATCGACACCAGTTCGGTTTTGTACGCGTCAACGAGCGTCCCCGGCGGCACCAGGCCCTGCCGGACCCGCCCGGTCGTAGGCGCGGTGATAGTGCAGTAGTTGAGGTTCTCCTGTGCCTTCGTGAGGGCCGAATTGCCGGCGTCCAGGGACGCCTTCGAGACCTCGAGCTGCGCTTCGGACACCTTCACACTCGCTGCGGCCTTATCGAGATCGGCTTTGAACCCGACGCTCTTCTCGATCTGCTGTTTGACGCGCGCGTACTCGGCCCGGTCGCGGTCGATTTGCGCGGTCCAGTTGGCGATGTCAGCTTTCGCCTTCGCGATGTCCGATTTGGCCTTCTCGACGTCGGCTTTGTAAAGGATCGGGTCGATCGTAAAGAGCTTCTTCCCTTTCTCGACCAGCTCCCCGTCCTGGAAGTCGCGGGTGATGAGCCGACCGGTCACCTGGGGGATCACGGTGACCGGGTCTTTGGTCACGAGGCGCCCCGTGAACTCCTTGGTCGGGCTGAACGGCGTCGGTGCGGGCTTCACGATTGCCACTGTGGGCGGTTCCGGCTCCGGAAGCGGCGGACCGCCATTTCCGCACCCGGTGAGAGCGACCCCGAGGAACCCCAGCACGGCACTAAAAAGCGCACGCGGTCGGCGCATAGCTCGCTCCGTCTTGCGGCCGGAAGTAAACGTGTGAAGGTAGATAGTAGGGACGGCCGGCGAATCCAACGCGAAATGCGCGCGGAGCCGAACGGGAGCTCACTTCCCGGGGCCCCATCGGACCGCCGGTTCTAGTGCCGGGGGCCGGGGTCGGTCGCATCAAGCACCTCGCGCACCTTGCGGGCTAGCGCGTCCGCCGTGTACGGCTTCTGCAGGAACTCCACCTCCTCGGTCAGGAGCCCGTGCCGCACCACCGCATCGTCGGTGTACCCGGACACGAACAGCACGCGCAGGCCCGGGCACCGTGTCCGCAGCGCCTCCGCCAACTCGCGCCCACCCATTTCCGGCATCACCACGTCGGTCACCAACAGATCCGGCGGCCCCTCACGCTCGACCTGGTCGAGCGCCGCGCGCCCCCCGCCCGCCTCGGTGACCGCGTACCCGCACGCCCGGAGCGCGAGTGCCCCGAACCGCCGCACTTCCGCCTGGTCCTCGACCAAGAGCACCCGTTCCGCTCCGCCCCTCACGGGCCCGCCCCCGGCCGGCGCATCCGCCGGTTTCTCGTTCGTCGCCGGGAGGTACACTTTGAACGCGGTTCCGAGCCCGGGCGCGCTGTCGACGTCGATGTGGCCGCCCGACTGCTCCACGATCCCGAACACGGTGGCGAGACCGAGGCCGGTCCCCTTGCCCGAACCCTTGGTGGTGAAGAACGGCTCGAAAATGCGCGCCCGCACCTCGGCCGTCATGCCGGTGCCGGTGTCCGATACGGTGGTCTCCACGAACCGCCCTTCGCGCCCCTCCGGGCGCGCCGCCCCGAACTCGACGTTCCGGGTCTCGATGGTCAGGTGCCCGCCGGTGGGCATCGCGTCGCGGGCGTTCACCGCGAGGTTCATGAGCACCTGTTCGAGCTGCCCGGGATCGGCCCGCACCGCCCACGCCCCCGGGGGCAGCACGGTGGTCAGGCGCACGTCCTCCCCGATCACCCGCCGGAGCAAGCTGGCCGCGCCCAGCACCACGGCGTTCAGGTCCAGAACGCGGGGCGCGAGCACCTGACGGCGGCTAAACGCCAGGAGCTGCTGGGTGAGTTCCGCCGATCGCTCCCCGGCCCGGTAGATCTCGCGGACCGGTTCGCGCAACCGGTCGCCCGGCGGGAGCGCTCCGAGCAGCACCTCCGCGTACCCATTTATGATGGTGAGCAGGTTGTTGAAGTCGTGCGCAATGCCCCCCGCGAGTTGCCCCACCGCCTCCATCTTGCCCGCTTGAATGAGTTGATTTTCCAGGGCCTCTCGCTCGCGCATCTGCTGGTCGAGGGCCGCGTTCGCGGAAACCAGCTTGGCGTGCTCGCGTTCGAGCCGGTCCCGCGCCTCGTGTTCCAGCCGGGCGGCCCGCTCCAGCGCCGCCAGCACCGCACCGATGGTGAGCACCATTACGATGTTCACAAGAGCGAAGTTCATGACGAGGACGACCCACGCCACCGCGTCCGCCGGGTGCCAACTCGCCCTCATCTCGGGCGCCGCGTGCCCCGCCCACCCGGTGGCCAACATGGATACCGTGCTCAGGCCGACGGTGAGCGCACCGATGCGGGTGCCCAGGAGCAGGGTCGCGATGACCGAAAAGCCGAACAGGTAGATCTGGCATATGGGACCGACTTCGAGGAGTAGAGCGACGCCCAAACCGTACAGCACCAGCGCGAAGGTCACCGCCCGAAAGGGGTAGCTCAGCGACCTCGCGAGATTCAGAACGATGATCGTCCCGAGCGCCGCAGTGTCGACCGCAGCGACGATCCACTTCCCGGAGTGGATCGCCAGGCACACGCTCGGCACGTAGACCACGGCCCCCAGGACACAGCACCCTTTGAGTCCCAGTTCGAGCACATTTTGGCGCCACGTGTCGGCCCGGAACTCGGCCACAGACGCGGCAAACGGGAGCGCACGGAAGCGCGAGAAGCGATCGGATGGGCGACGGTTCTCCAGCATGGCGCTCCTCGATTCGGTCACCCACCGCCGCGGCGACACCCAGCCCCGTTCCGCGCCGGCCGCGGGCGCGCCCCGCGGGTTCCGATGTCGTGCTCGCACGTCCCGAGACGGACCCGCGGGAGAAGAAGTTTAGCTCACCGCCGGACTGGTGCAGCCACTCGGAGCCAAATCCCGCCTTTTAGGCCACAGGACGTCACACCGCCTGCAGTTTCGAACGTATTTACACCGCGCGAAACGCACAGGAGCCCGTCGCGAGCGGGGCGCCCTTTGATGCGAACCTTTCACCGAACGTGAGCCCCGATGAGACTCGGAGCGGTCGGACCCACAACACGGTGGTGCCCCACAATTGCGACATGACTGGACCAAAAAGGCATCATCAACTTCAAATGTTCAACGGTCAGCTGCAAGTGAGCCGCAATAACGAGCAGCAAACTCCGGGCATTGCTGGGCACGCGGAACGCGCCGCTCCTACACTGAGCCCCGAGCACCGCACCGCCCACTTAAAAACTGGACATGTGTCGGCGCGTGCGCCGGGCCTGATGAGGCAACCTCAGACCAGGGGCAAGAACCCTGCGCAACGCCTTGCCGATATATTCAATATCTACAAGAGCCAATTCAGATTGCAATTAATCTCGATTTGATTTCCACGATATGTTGCGAGCAGAAATGTTCATCAAAAATACATAATACTTATAATCAAATTATCAAAACACCACCTGAAACCACGCCGGCGCCCAGAACTTCGGTCCAGGTTCCACACCGAGTCGCTTTCAACACCTGGGCCGAGCAATCCGACCGGTCAAAGCTCCTCACGGCGCCCGTTGCTCGCCAACAGGATGAGACCGCTCACCACCGCGATCCCGCTCACCACTGGCGGCACCCAGATCGTCTGGCGCTCCTGTACCACCCCTCGGGTCTCGTCCCGGGTCCATTCGGCGACCGCTTCCGTAAAGCCCTTCCAGCCGAGCCCGAACGCCCCAAGGGCGACCAAAATGATTCCCACGATTCGCACGATCCCCTCCCGCACCCGACTCGCGGTGCCACAGAAACTAGCCGCTCCGGGCGACCGAGCGGCTCCCCTTATCTAGCTCATGACCCTTGTGTGCGGCGGGCGTCGAACTGCGCCGCCAGCGTCACCGGGGGCTCGCCCGCGTCGCGGTCGGTCAGCGCCGAAGTGGCTTCGTCGACCAGCTTCGGCACGTTGGTTTCGATACTCGACTTGACCGCCGCCGAGAGTGATGTGAGCGCCGTTTCCACGATGTCCTTCAGTTGGCCACCGACCAGCCCCGTGAGGCCGTCCAAGATCCCCGGGCGCGACGGCGAACTCGGCGCCGATGGTGCCGCGACCGCGGTGTGAGCCGCGGCGGGCATCGGCCCCGCTTCCGCGAACGGGCTGAACTCCCGGCGGCGCGAGGCCGTCAGCGCCCCCACGATGCCCCCGAGCAGCGCGGAGATGCCGACCGCGGCCCACGGGTTCTCGCGCACGTGCCTGGAGATATCAAACGTACCCTTGAACGCCTCGTTAACCGCCGCGGACGCTTGTTTCACGGTCTCGTTGACCGTTTCCGGTGCTTGCGCGACGAACGACTTCACCGCCTCGACGGTGTGTGTGAACGTGTCCGCCGCGGTCTGAACCGTTCCGACCACTTGGTTCTCCAGGGCCGTGACCTTCTCGGTCAGGGCCTCGCGGGTGGCGTGCATCTCGCGCTCGATCTCCTCCGGGCTCTTCTCCGGCGGGGTCATTTGGTCTGCCACGTGACATTCTCCTTGAGGGCATTGAAGGTCTTGTCGGGGAGCGGGTTGAATCGTTCGAGCAGGACGTAGCTGAACCATCCGAGCGCACCGCCGACCCCCAGGAAGGCGAGGCTCACCATTCCCCACGAGGCCCACATCTTGAACTGGAACTGTTCGTGCAGCAGGTAGGCAACGGCGGTAATGAGGCCCAGCGCGCCGACGGTCGTGCAGACGATCGCAATGGCTCCGAACTCGGCCGCCCGCTTCGACCGCTTGAAGTCCTCGCGGACCTCGGACTTTAACATCTCGGCCTGCTGGCGGAGGAGCGTTTGGGCGTCGCCAATTATGCCCGAGACCAGCCCCGCCACCGAGGGCGGTGAGCCCGGCCGGGCTCCCGTCGGATCATCAGTAAGGGGGAGAGAGGCTTCAGCGGTTGCCATCGGGGTGTCTCCTGAAACGGATTCTGCGAAGCACGGATGCACATTGCGTGCCACAACCGCGCCGTAGCGGGTTGGAGGGGTGTCTGGCGTCAGAAATGAATAGGAGCGGACGGCGAGGGCGCGGCCCAGCCCGCAAGCCGCGCAACGGCGTGCCCACCAGAAATGAAAAAGGCCGACCGGATTCCTCCCGGTCGGCCCTCGCGAGTCGGACCCGCTTGAATCAGCCCCGAGCCGCCTGAATCACGACCTTAATCGCGTCGCGGGCGTCTGGCTTCGCTTCTTCGGGGTCGAGGGCGATCCCCCCCTCGCCCTCCAACCGCGAGATGTCTTCCTGGCTCTCGATCTCCTGAACCGTGGGCAGGTTCTTGAAATCGCCGCGCAGCGCCCGCAGTGCGAACCGCTCCTGGTCGATGTCCTGCCCCGACCGGAGCCCCATCTCACGGAACGTCGCCCCGAGCCACGACGAACGGCCGAACGCGTACTGGAGCAGGAACATACCGCCCAGGGCGGGGAGCACCAGCCACCACGGGTTGAGAAGAGCCGTCAGCCCGAACCCGACCACGATCATGACGCCGATAAATGCCTTGGTCGCACGCCCGGCACTCCATTCCCGGTCGAGCTGCGCGAGGCGGTCGGTGATCGCCTGGGGTCCGGCATCCGCCAGACACGCGAGCCGACGCTCCAAGGTGGCTTCCTTCGCGCACGCTGCGGGCGTGGTATGCAGGAGGTTCATGTTGCGTCCTCGGAAGTTAAGAACTTGTGCGGGCAAACACCAGCACGCTGTACGGTCCGACGTTGACGGCCGCGTGATTCGGGAGCCCGTCGCACTCGCCGGGTTCGGCGGTCACGTCGGTGGAAGGGTGATTCCCGAACAGCGTACTGTAACCCTCCCAGTCTGAGTTCAGCAGCAAACGCCATGCCCCGGCTTCCGGGAAGCCGACCCGGTAGTCGGTACGGGCCTCCCGATGGAAGTTCGCAACTACTACGACCGAATCATCTTGCCCGCCATCCATCCACCGGTGAAAGGTGATCACTTTTGCGCCCTCGTCGACCCGGATCACCTGGATGTGCTGACCGGCGAGTCCCCGCGTTTGCCCACCGCGGTTAAGCCGCAGCTTGATGAGGTCGCGATACAGCTTTACGATCCCCTTAAATTCAGACGATTTGTCCCAGTCCACGGGCACGGTGTCGCGGAACCACTCGCCCTCAAGAAACTCCTGCCCCTGAAAGAGCATCGGAATGCCCGGGGCCGTGAACACGAGTGCCGCGGCCAGCGTCGAGCGCTTTTGGGCGAACCAGTTCTTCGGGTCCCCCGGGGCGATCTCGTGGACCACGCGGGCCTTCCCGTTCGCCACCTCGTCGTGGCTCTCGCTGTAGATGACCCGCTGGAAGGCGTCCCCGTTGTACCGGTGCAACAGCGCGCTCGCGACCGCCCCCATTGAACGGTGCTCGTCTTCGGCCGCGACCACGGCTTCGCGGACCGGGTGAACGAACTGGTCGTCCCACTGTGAACCGTAACCGGCCCCACCCTCCCCGACCGGTTTCGTCATCCATTCGCTGTGTTGCAGGTCTTCCGCAATGGTGAGGGTGTTGGGGT
>DASWYH010000187.1:0-2691 GCA_036405095.1 Gemmata sp.
GGGCGGCGCTCGCGGCCCTGATCGGCGTTGGGGTCGGGGTTCGGCAGCTGGGGCGGTCGCGCGCGGAGCCCGGGGCGGTCGCGCGCGGGGCCCCCGGTGAGCCCGGGGCGGGCGCGCCCTCCACGTCGGGCACGAAAGGCCCCCGTTGGGGCTCGGTGCGGGACCCGATGTCGGACCGTGGGAGCCGCTGTTCGACGGGAAGACGCTTGCGGGGTGGGACGTCCGCCGCGGTCCCATCGGTAACGCGCTGGAGCCGCGCGTGCGCGGGCAGCACCGCCCCGTCTTCACCGTGACGGAAATCGACAACGCCCCTGTGATCCGCGGGCCCCCCGAGGGCGACTGGCGGCTCATGACGGGGCGGGTGTTCGAGAACTACCACCTCCGACTGGAGTACCGCCGGGGCCACGCGGCTCTCGGGGAGCGGCCGAACTCCGGCGTCATGTACCACTACCGCTCCGAACCGATCGACGGGCACTTCTTGAAGGTGCGGTTCCAAGAGCTGGACCTGTGGCCGCCCGAGGTCGGGCACCTGCACAGCTTGCCGGACATCTCAATGAAGCGCGAGTTCGGTGACCTGTGGAATTACGAGCGCCCCGCGCCGGCGTGGAACCGGGTGAACCTGATGTGCGCCGGCGACGCCGCCGCTCACGCCATCAACGGCCACCTCACGCTCCGGTACCGCGACGCACGGATCGTTTTCGGTAACGACCGGACGCCGTACACGAGCGGGCACATCCAGCTCCAGGCGTTTCACGGCACCGTGTATTTTCGCAACATCCAGATACGGGCCATTCGCGCGATCACCGAAGGCCTTTACCGGTGAGGTGCCCAGGACGTTCCTGGCGGCGCCGGCCAGAAAACCGCTTGAGCAAACGATCGATGCCATTTAGTAGCAGCCGGACGCATGGCAATTTACGCCATGTCCGAGCGTTCCATTCAGGAGAGCCCGTTGAGGGCCACGGCGCGTGCCACGATCGCGCACGCGCTGTCGGTCTCCGCCCAGATGGGCGGCTCGGGCGAACGGCAGAGTTGGGACGCGCGGGAGCACGGTTCACGGCCGGTGGTGCGGATGAGCGCGGCGGTACGCACAAGGCCACCGCCGCGCCGGAGCGTCCGCAGAGGATCGCTCGCGTCTCGGGCACCCGGGATCGGTATACGAGGAGTCGCGGCACACCGGACCGGCGGGGCCGAGCGCGCTGGTGTGGCACGTGACGAACCGGTACCACGACCGGATCCGGTCGTTAAGTGGGGCCGGGTCCCGGTGCCTCAGGGCCGGGCCGTTCGGGTGCTCGGCGAAAACCACCCGCGTGCCGCCCCGAAGCGACCGGCGGCGGCCCGCGGGCGCACCGCCGCCCCAGTTCCCGGGTCGCGGATGTGCTCCCGGGGAGCTCTTGTTCGGCTCACTGACGACTCATCACTGACCACTTGAAGCTACTGAATTTGGTATCAGCGGCCGTTGCCGGATCGCAACCCGATTCCCAGTAAAGCGAAGATGACCCCGGCGCCGACGAAACAGACGGCCGACGCCTGTTCACACCCGGGGCCGAACAACAGTCCGGCGCAAACACAAAAAAGCCCCAACAACGCGCTCAGCCCATAGCATACCTTCCACGCGTGATCGTCACGACCCGAAGGGTTCCCGTTCGACATTCGCTCCCCTCCGCCAGCATTTTTGCTCACCCGGGGCCAGTATACCCATGCCGATGTCGCCGTATCCGGTGTTGTGCTACGCCCCGGGGTGCGGTGCCCCCGCCCTCTACAAACTCGCCGCGAAATGGAGCGACGGGACCACCGCCGAACTCAAAACCTACGGCCTCTCGTGCGCGGCGTGCTTACCCCAGCTCTTCGCCCTGGCCCACCAGAAGCGCGCGGCGTGTCGGCTCGCGGTCGGCGAAACGCTCGACGTTCCCAGCGTGTACGAACTCGCCCGGGGCGGGCGCGACCGCGCCCTCACCCGCCGGCCCGACCTCGGAGCGCAACTCGGAGTCACCTGACCCGCAAGAGGTTCAGAGGATCGAGCCGCACCGCGCTAGTTTCCTGGCGCGCCATGAGTTCGACTGGTGCCAGTTCCGGTTACGCACGACCAGAACGAGGCGCGGGCGGTGGTCGCTGGGAAGACCTCATCGTATTTTCTCCCACACGCGAAAGTTTCCGGGCAACCACTCCGAGATCGTCGGGCACAGTTGCCCCGCCACGCTCCACGCAACGTAGGGGAGTGCACTCGTGGACAATCTCAACGGGACAAACTACCTCGAGCCCCGCATCCAGGAAAACGCGGGCGTAACGGGGGACCGGTCGGAAAAGCCCGGTGCCTTGAGTGTTTCTTCCTCGGGCTGTTCCTCCACTCCATGAACGATGACGCACCACACGGTCAGGTCGCCAATATTACAAAATCACACATAAACGATCGAACATTATCACGTTCACTGGCGGCTGAGTGGGCACCCAGCGGAAGAGAAAACGAACCTACTGAATGGCCACCCGTTCACTGGCGTGGCGTTCGACGAGTGAGAGCAGGAAGGGGTTCTCAAATCCGAGTGGACGCTCCGCGACGGGCGGTTGTGGGGACCACAGCGGGCTTGGGCCGCGACCGGGCAGTTGGGCCGTGCGTGGTTCGCGGTCGCTGGTGTGCCGCATGGCGTCTCTCGTGGGTGGTGGCGCAACGGCCGGCTCGCGGAATTGGTCGTGTTT
>DASWYH010000188.1:0-13273 GCA_036405095.1 Gemmata sp.
CGCGTTCCGCGTTCCGCGCCCCGAATTTCCCCCATCGTGGCCGAAGAAGTAGCTCGCGAGGGCCTGCGCCATGTGCGTTTTGCCGACGCCGGTTGGTCCGCAAAACAGCATCACCGCCGGCGGACGGGTCGGATCGTTCAGCCCCGCTTTCACGGTCAGCACGGTACTCGCGGCGGCGGCGCACGCTTCGGGCTGGTCGATCACGCGCGCGCGGAACCAGTCCAACACGTCGTCGCGCTTCAGGGTGATCTCGTCGCGCAAGAACAGCTCCGGGAGCCCCGTTTGCCGCCGGAACCGGTCCACCACGGCCCCGGGGGTGACCGGCTTCTTCCCCAACTTCACGTGCGCATCGACCAACTGGCGCGCGAAGCCGGACGCCGGCCCCGGGAACGCCGCGTAGGGCATGAACCGGCGGAACAGTCGAACGATGCGCTCGCCGGTGCCCCGCTCCACTTCGACCCCGGGACCGCTCGCGGCGGTTTCGAGTTGCTTGTCGATGACGGACAGGGCCGTGGCACGGTCGAAGGCGTCCACGCGAACGATCTGGAACAGGTCGGGGAGCCCCGGCATGAGCCGGCGGCAGGCGTCCAGTTCCTCCGGTGTGACCTCGGCAACCATCCGCAGTTCGCCGCGCGCCAGGTACGGCACGAGGAACGCCGCGATGCTGTCGGTGGGTCCGAGCCCGCCGGTGCGGACCAGTTCCAGGAGCCGCTCCGCGCACAGCGCGCCGCCGATCTCACCGAGTTCCGAGATGACGGCCTCGACGCGCTGTTCCCACTGGCCCAGGTAGCGCATCCCGGCGATGAGCCGGCCCGCGGACGTGAGCCAGAACTTGCGCTTCGGGGCGCCCGGGACGTGGGCCTCGGCGAGCGCCCTTTTCTCGGCCTCTTTGACCGCGTCCACCATGAGCGTCGTTTTGCCGACCCCGGCCTCGCCCACCAGGAGCACGTTGGCCTTCTCGTGGTGCAGTTTGCGGACGAGCGCGGCGAGTTCGGGTTCGCGGCCCCAGGCGCGGGCGTAGCCCTTGCGGACGGCGCGGTCCCCGACCGGCTCGGCCACCTTCGCGAGCGTCGGCGGGGGCGGGACCGTGAGCGGCGCCCCCGGCGGCTCCTTCGGCACCGGCACGACGACTTCGAGCAGCTCGGCCGCGACCGGCGGGAGGTACGCGCCCACCTCCTCCGGGGTCAGCCCTTCGAGCTTTTGCGAAACGTACCGCTCGACGAGTTTCTCAAGCTCCAGGCGGTTCGGATAATCGAAGCTGAGGCCGAGCAAGGGCAGATCGGCCGTGTACTGCCCGCTCTTGCGCGTCCCGACGACGCACGGCACCCGCACCGGCACCTGGGCATCGGTCGGGTACAGGCGGTTGGTATTTTTGTTCTTGTACTCGGGGCGCACGGTGACGGTGAACCAGCGCAGTTCGGGCTCCCCGAAGTCGGGCGCCGCGGCGCTCTCGTCTTTGCGGTGCCGCCAGCGCAGGAACTCCTTGAGGTCGTCGCGGGCGGCGTTGGCGGTGGTGCCGAACCCGGTGGTGCCGAGATCGAGCGCGATCGCGGAGTACCCCCCGGCGGCGTCGAGACAGAGCAGGGCGTGGTAGCGTGCGGTCGGCATGGTTCGAGTGCGGAGTGCGGAATTCGGAAAGCGGAACCAGGACCACACGCTTTACGCCCGCGGCAGCACCGCGAGCGTGAAGGCGCGGAACACCTCGGCGAAGTCGCTCCGCGTGGGCAATGGCGACACCAGCCCCGTGCGCAGGTCCGCGACCGGTTGGCCTTCCGGGTAGACCCGCAGGATCGGGCCGAAGGCGAACGGGTCCGGAACGGCGCCGGGCCATGTGTCGAGGACGTCCACACGCAGCGGAACCGGTCCGCCGTGCTTCGGCAGATGCAGGTGCGTGCCCGCTTCGACCTGAGCGAGCGCCCGCGCGTGCAGCCCCTTCAACTGGAACACGGCGACCGGCATCTGCGGTTCCATGCGGACCTGCTCGGAAAGCTCGATCGCAAACGGGGCGCCCCACGTCACCCGGTAGTGCGCGGCCTGAGCGGCGACCCACTTCGACGGCTCCCCGTCCGGGAACCCGCGCACCATCAGGTACACCGGCCGAGTATCGACCGGCGCGGTGGCCATCAGGTTCAGGAGCGCGAGCCGGTTCTCCAGGTCGAACACGTCCTGATCGTCGGGCAGCGCCTCGGCGGTCTCGAACAGTTCGCGCAGCGCGCTCTGCATGTCTTCAGACGACAGAACCGAGCTTAGCGGCTGGTCTCGCTCGTGCCAGCCTTCACCGCGTCGTGAGGCAAAGGAGTAGCGACCGATCTTGATCGCGCGGTAGCGCGACCGGCGCCCGACCGCCTCGGGTTGGGTCGCCTCCAGGTACGAGTGCCGGCGACTTTCGAGCCGGGCCTCGTAGGCGTCGAGCGTGTCGGCGATGGCGTCCGCGAGTTCCTTTAGTGCGAAGTACCGCTCATGGTCGTGGGTCACCTGACCCGCGGTCAGGACCGTTCCGGGGCGGATCGCGTCGAGCACCTCATCGACCTTGTCGAGCGCGCCCCACGCGGCGGCGAGGCGCTCCTTGAGCGGCATCGCGGCGCGGGCGTCGAGCGGGAGCTTTTCGGCCCATTCGGGCGCCTGCACGCTGACGGCGAGCGCGCCGGCCGCGGCGCTCACCGTCACAACGGTGAGGTCGGTCGTGTTGAGCGAAGCGAGCATCGCGGCGGCGGGCTGTGTGAGTTCGCGCTCGACAGCGCGCTTCATCGCGCGGGCACCGAGCGCGGGGTCGTAGCCCGCCTGGATCACGCGGTCGAGCGCGTCGGGGGCGACGTTCAGGACGCACTTCCGCTGGCTGAACCCCTCGCGCGAAAGCACCTCGGTGACGAGCCGCCGGGCGATCCTGGCCATCTCCTCGCGCGCGAGTTTCCGAAAGGGGATGACCCGGTCGAGCCGGTTGAAGAACTCGGGGCGGAAGAACTTCTCGGCCGCGCGCGTGTACGCGAACGACCGGTCGGCTTCGGGCACGAACCCCAGGTTCCCTTCGGCCTCGCGCACGCCGAGGTTCGAGGTCATGAGGACCAGCGCGGAGGTGAAATCGGCGGTGCGCCCGAGCGAGTCGGTGAGCCGCCCTTCGCCCAGGAGTTGGAGGAGCAGGTCGAACACTTCCGGGTCGGCCTTCTCGATCTCGTCGAGCAGCACCACCGCGAACGGCTGGCGCCGGATCGCGCTCGTGAGCAGCCCCTCCGGCTGGTTGAACGTGCCCACGAGCCGGGCCGCCGCGCCCGGCTGGTTGTACTCGTTGAGGTCGAACCGCAGGAGCCGGTCGGACTCCCCGAACAGCGTGCGCGCGATGGCCTTCGCGCACTCGGTCTTGCCGACGCCCGTGGGGCCGAGGAACAGGAACGCCGCGAGTGGCCGGTCCGGATCGTTGAGCCGCGCCTTGGCGACGCTTACCACGTCGGCGAGCGCTTCGACCGCGTCGGGCTGGCCGATGACTTGCTCCCGGAGCTGATCGCGGACGGCGTCGCGGTCCAGGCGCTGTTTCGGATCGAGGAACGCGAGCGACAGCCCGCTCCGGGCCGCGAAGTCGGCGAGCACGTCGTCGCGCGTGATTTCGGGTTGCGGCAGACCTACTCCCCCGGCCCCCCTCCCTGAAGGGAAGGGGGAGAATGCGCCCCCACGCCCCACCAACGTCCCCCCCAGCGCGCGGGTATGGTCTGACTCCCCCTTCCCTTCAGGGAGGGGGACCGGTCTTTCCGTCGCCGCTGCGCGCACGGCCAGCCGCGTGAGGACGCTCGCGGCCTTGCCCGGGAACGCCGCGGCGCGGTCGTAGCGGCGCTGCTGGTCGATCACCGCGGGCAGCACATCGAGGCCGAACGCGCAGGCGTGTTTGCCCTCCAGGCGCCGCTGCTGGTCCACCAGGATGCGCAGGGTGTCGGCGTCGGTCGGCTGGCGCACGGGGATGATGTGGAACAGGTCCGCGAACCCGCGGTCGCGCTCTTGCAACACGCGCAGGCCCTCGGGGGTGATCTCGGCGAGCACCCGAACGTCGCGCCGTTCGAGGTACGGCTTCAGCACGACAGCGGCGCTGAGCGTGGACTGGCTCGTGACGCCCGCGAGGAACAGCCCGAGCAGGTCGTCGAAGTAGAGCACGTGGTCGCGCTTCTTCGCGTGCTTCAGGATCGCGAGGAGCCGCCCTTCCCACTGGCCCACATACGACATGCCCGAGATGAGCCGCTGCGGCGACACGAGCCACGTGTTGAACCACTGCCGGTGGGTGGCCTTGCGCTCGGCGACGCGCCGGTAAACGGTCTCGTGGACGATGGCCGACTTGCCCACCATGCGCGGGCCGCACAGGAGCACCGGGCGGCGGTCGCTCAGTTCCAGCAGGCGCGCGAGTTCGTTCACCTCGGGTTCGCGGAGGACCGCGCGGTCGAGTTCGTCGGGGTAGAGCCAGTCGAGGCACCGCCCGACGCGGCGCAGCTCGCTCGCCCCGTCGCCCGTTTCGCCCCCGCCGAGCATGAGGAAGTTGGGGACCGGCTTCTTGGGCACCGCGGCCGGGACGTTCGCGCTGATGTCGAGCACCTGCACCCACGCCTTGCCCGAGAGCGACCCCTCTTCGGGGCGCACCTCTTCGTCCGCGCCGGCGTCGCGCTCGACCGCGCGCCAGTGCTCGCTGTACACCGCCTGCGCGCGGGCTTCGAGCGGTTCGCCCCGGGTGACCTCGAACCACAGGTCGGGCACCGCGGGCGTGAACGCGAGCCGGCGGCCCAGGTGGTCGAACGCCGCGATGAGGTACTTCGCGCGCGCGACCCGGCGCCGGAGCTCGATGTCCACCGTGGTGCGGTGCGTGGTGACCGGCGGGCAGAACGCCCACGCCGCGAGCGGGTCGTGTCGCTCCTCGCGGCCCAGCAGCTCGAACCGCTCCACGAGGTCGCGCGTGAGCTTGGTCAGCAGGCGGTTGAGGTTCGCGTCGGTGCGCTCGGGCGCACCAAAGAACAGCGGGCGCGCGGTGTACCCGCCCTTGTGCTGGAACGTGTAAATCGGGATGCGGAAGTTCATGCGGGCAACTCACCTACTCTGTCAGCATCTTGAGCAACTCGGCGCGCACCTTCGCGGCGAGCGCCGGTTCGAGCCACCGGCTGAAGTGGCCGTACATGTTCGGCCACACGTGTTCGAGCACCGGGTCGTGCATCTCGTTGGTGCCGAAGTCGTACTGCCGGCGCACGGTCTCGTCCCGGAACCACCCGCGACGCACCACCACCTCCGGCGGGCGGAACTCCGACAGCGCCTGCGCGCTGACCCGCACCATCACGTCCGGCTTGTCGCCGCTCGGGTCGTCGGGCTGCTTGATCTCGTGGCGCCCGGTTTCGCCCCAGAACCGCAGGTGCGCGCCCGGCCCGCTGATCTGGAGCGCGAGGCCGAGCGTGTCAGCGCTGGTGTAGGTGTTCGTCTGCGCCGGTTGCACCCGGACGCGCTTGAACAGCACCTTCGCCGGCGCGGTAAACCAAAACGTGTCCCCGACCCACACCGTTTTCGGCGGCTCGATGGGGCGCGTTTCGGTGTCGCTCTCGTTCGCCCGCGCGGGCGGGGGCGTCGGGGGCGGGTCGTTCGGGTCGGGCAGGTCGTAGCGCACCATTTCGACCGACAGCCCGTTACCGGTCGCGATGGACTGATACGCCACGGCCATTTCCATGAGGTGCCCGCGGTGCTCGCTGAAGAGCGCGAGTGTGACCCGGTCCCCGGCGGGAGCGTTCAGCGCGTACAACCGCAGGAGGAGCGCGTCCCAGGCGCGGGTCGCGTCGTCGAGCTGCTCGGGGAGGTCCGCCGGGGGGCGCTCGGCCGTTTCGTGGAACGCGATCACCGCCGCGTCTTCAAGTGCGAAGGCGGCGGCGCGCTGGCGCGCGACCTCAGTGGCGAGGTCGCGCAGCCGACCGAGCGACGCGAGCACCTCCGCCTCCGGGGCCGTGATTTTCTTCTTCGCGGCCTGCTTCTTGAGAATCTTCGCTTCTTGTTGAGCCAGTTGGTAAACGTCGTTGTTCAGCTCGCGCACGGTCGAAGACGCGCCGAGGAGCTGGTGCCAGCGGCGCATCACCTGTGCGCCCGCGGCCAGTTGACCGGCGGCGCCCGTGGGCTCGCGGTGCGACTTCGCGCGCCCTTGAATCGTGCGCACGGTAACCGTCGGCGCGTCGTGCTCGACGCCGAGTTCGACCGCCAGCGGGGTGTCGCCGGGGTGCCGGTTCAACTGCCGCGCGAGCGGGGCCAGCAGCTCGCGCTCCATCGCGCGCTTCAGCGGGCGCGCCCCGTACCGCGGGTCGTAGCCCACCGCCGCGAGGTGGTCGAGCAGCGCGCGGTCGGTTGTGAGCGCGAGTTCGCGGAAGCGGACCCCGTCGCGGCTCAACACCTTGTGCCACTCGCGGTCCGCGATTCCGCGGATCACCGCCTGGTCGAGTGGCGCAAACGGCACGATGCGGTCCAGCCGGTTGAACATCTCGGGCCGCAGGAACTGCTCGACCGCTCGGGCGAAGTGCTCTTGCGCTTCGGCCTTCCCGACCCCCGAACGGACGAACCCGGTGGACCCGCGGCGGTACGCTTCCGCACCCAGGTTCGACGTGAGGATGACGACGGCGTTGCGGAAGTCCGCGAGCCGGCCGCCGGCGTCGGTGAGCCGGGCCTCGCCGAGCGCTTGCAGGAGCAGATCGAAGAACGAGCCGTCGGCCTTTTCGACCTCGTCGAGCAGCACCACGCTGAACGGCTGCTCGCGCACCCTGGCGGTCAGCAGCCCCTCGGTGCCGAAGGCGCCGCCGACCAGCCGGCGCACGGACACCGGGTCCGCGAACTCGCTCATGTCGAACCGGGTGAGCCGGTCTTTGGAGCCGAACAGGAACTCCGCGACGGCTTTCGCCATTTCGGTTTTGCCGACCCCCGTCGGGCCGATGAACAGCAGCGACGCGATGGGCCGGTTCGGGCGCGTGAGGCCCGCTTTTACGGTGGCGAGCAGGTCCGTGATCAGGTTCACCGCGTCGGGCTGGCCGATGACGCGCGTGGCGAACCAGTCGTGCGTTTCGGCGATGTGGAGCGCTACCGACGGGTCGATGATCGCGCGGGGGAGCCCCGTTTCGCGGGTGTACGCATCGTACACCTCGGGCTCCGAGATCGGGGCGCCGGCGGCGCCGTCGCGGATGAGGTTTTCGAGGAACCGCAGCGGGCGCCCCGGGTACGCGGAGTACGTGGCGTACCGGCGGTGGAGCCGGTCCGTGGCCGCGAGCGCGGCGGGTGCGGTCCGGCGCCGCGCGTTGTCTTGCGCGAACCGGGTGAGGATCTCCAGTCCCTTCGCCGGATCGGGTTCGTCAACGGTGATGTGCCGGAACGCGTCCAGCAGTTGCGGGTCCTGTTTCTCGATCAGCGGCACCTGTTCCGAGGTGCATTCCGCGACACACAGCAACTCGCCGCGCGCGATCGCCGGGCGCAAGAAGGTGGCGATCCCGGACGCGTTGTGTTCGCTCTTGCCCACTTCGAGCAGCTCAACCAGCGGGCCGAAGTGGACGACGACCTTGCGCCTGGTGGCGTCCTTGATGAGTTCCTGGCAGCGCTCCTGCCACATGCCGAACCCGCACTGGCCGGCGACCACCCGCGACCCGCTCGTCTGGTACACCGGGGCGCGCGCCGCTTCACGCCACCGGCGGGCGAGTTCGCGCACCGCGGCCGTCTTGCCGACCCCGCTCGGCCCGATCAGCAGCACGCTCTGGGCCGGGTTCCCCGTTAAGGCGCGCTCCAGTTCCGTGACGGTGTCGTCGGCTTCGTAGGTCTTCTCCGCGTCCCGTCCGAGGAGCGCGGCGATCTGCTGGAGCAAGGACTTTTGGCCCTCTTGGTCGTCGGCTTCGGCCCGGAGCGCCCGGTCCTTGAGGGTGGGTATCCGGACGGTGACCGTGTGCCGCTCGAGCGCGAACCCGAGCGTGGTTTGCACCGGGGCCAGGGTCTTCAGGCTCACCGAGAGGTTCAACCGCCGCAGCGCCGCGAGCGCTTCTTTTTGCAGGAGCGGAACGAGGTCGTCGCCCGGGTCCGCGATCACCTCGATGCCGAGTTCCAGCACGCGCGCGAGGGTGTACCCCTGGTGCTTTGCGCCGCCCAGGGGGCCGAACGGCACCGTGTCGGGGTCCGGGCCGGCGCCCGCGAGCGCCTGGTCCCAGACCACCGCGTGAAAGGTGAGTGTGAGCGGGTCACGCCACGCTTCGTTCGCGCGGGGCGGGCTGAGGTCCAGGGTGAAGGTGAGTTCGCGCGCCCCGTTGGACCGGCGCCGGCGGAGGAGCGCGGGCGGGTCGAGTTTGGGAATCAGGGCGATCAGGTTCCGGCGGGCCGCGGTGCCGGACAGGGCACGGTTGACGCCGAGGCGCGCGAGTTCAGGGAAGAACAGCGGTTCCGCCAGCACCGCGCCCGGCCCGACCTTCCGCAGCGCCAGGGAAACGGGGAACTCGATCTCGGTCGCCATGAACGCTCCCAAAGGCTCGTGGACCCAAGAGTGAGGCGCGGCCGGGTCGTGTGGTTCGGCTCCAACCGGTTTAGCGATCGCTCCCGCCGGGCCAATGTGGAACCAAACGATCGCCGCACGTCGTTCGTCGTATGTGTGCGGCTCTGCCGTTCTCTCTGGAGTGACGCCACATGACGAAACCCTTATCGGCCCTCGCGCTGCTCGCCCTCGTGGGCGTGTGGGCGGTACCCGCACCGGCTGCGGACGAGAAGAAGCCCCTCAAACCACTCGAAGGACAGATCTTCGACCAGATCCTGGCCAAGCACCAGGATCTGACCTTCGATCAGCTCAAAGGGAGAGCCGTCAAACCGCGCCAGTACCCGGGGCTCGATTTCGACCCCACCAAAACGGCGCACTTCGACACGGTGAAAACGAAACTCGCACTCACTGATGCCGAACTCGCGATCTTCAAGAAGACCGGGTTCGTGTCGATCGACCAGAACCGGCGCCACTCGTTCGCGTCGGCGTACTACCAAATCTACGCGGCCGACCTACCGGTGCTGGTCACCGCCGACTCGATCATGCACGCGCTGCACCGGTCCTACGACGACATCCTGATGGAGATGGAGCGCACCGTCTTCACACAAACGATCCGCAAGATCCTCGCCGACACGCACGCGAACCTGAGCGCTCCCTACAAGGACGGAGAGGTTCCGCAGAGCGTGTTGGACGTCGATTTGTACCTTACGGTTGCGCGGAACCTGCTGGAAGGCGCCGGCGCACCGGCCGATGAGAAGACCTGGAACGGGGCCGTCACCATCCGCTCCAACCACGGGCAGGACAAGCAGGTTCTCGAACTGCTCACCGAGGTGCAATCGCTCAAACTGAAAGACCCGTACGCCGGGTCCTCACCCACGAAGATCTACGGCGGCGAGCGCTACCCCGATTTTTCGCAGTTCCGGCCCCGCGGGCACTACACGAAGTTCCCGGAACTCAAGAGCTACTTCCGGTGCATGATGTGGCTCGGGCGGGTGGATTGCGGCTGGAACGTGCTGCCCACCGGGGCCTCGCTCGGCGTCAAAGCGGACAGCGACCGCGAACTGACCGACGCGATCCTGTTCTGCGAGGCGCTCCGTGCCTCCGGGAGCCTGAAGGCCCTCAAGTCGCTCGACGACATCATCGGGTTCATGGTCGGGCGGAGCGACAACCTCACCGTGTTCACTCTGCTCGACGTTTGCGCGAAAGCCGAAGCCACAACCGCTTTGGGCGTGGTGAAGAACCTCGGCAAGGTGAAAGAGGAACTCAAGAGCGGGAAGCACGCGGGGCAGATGATCCGGTCGCAGTTGCTGATTTCCAGCCCGGCCGTCTCGATCAAGATCCCGCCGCCGGCGGTGTTCCAGGTGTTCGGGCAGCGGTTCATTATCGACTCGTTCGTGCTGTCGCAGGTCGTGTTCGACAGTATCCTGTTCCAGAACCAGAAGCAGCGCCGGATGATGCCCGCGGGCCTCGACGCGGTGGCCGCGCTCGGCAACGACGAGGCCCTGCTGCTGCTCGAACCCGAACTCAAGAAGTGGAACTACTCCGCCAACCTGCTGGCGTGCCGCGACTTCATCGGGCTGCACCCCGAGGCGTACTGGAAGAGCAACCTGTACGTGCTGTGGCTCGACTGCCTCCGCACGCTCCACGCGGACCTCAGCGGGCACAAGAGGTTCCCCCAGGCGATGAGGTCGAAGGCGTGGCAGATGAAGCAACTCAACACGCAGTTGGGGTCGTGGGCGGAACTGCGGCACGACACGATCCTCTACGCGAAGCAGTCGTACACGGCGCGCCCCAGTTGTGAGTACCCGGCCGGTTACGTCGAGCCGTACCCCGGGTTCTACGCGAAGGTGAAGTTCTTCGCCGACGAGGCCGGGAAGCTGTTCGCCGCGTCCGAGTTCCCCGGCGAGCACGCGGACGCCAAGAAGCGCTACGGCGCGTTTTTCAAACAGATGAGCGAGACCGTGGGCACCCTCGAAACGCTCGCGAAGAAGGAACTCGCCGGGGAGGCATTTACGAACGACGAGCAGCTGTTCGTGAAGAAGACGGTGGACCGGCGCGGGGGCGGGAGCGGTCCGCCGCGGTACGACGGCTGGTATCCGAACCTGTTTTACAACCGCGGCGAGTGCGCCGAGTGGGCGCCGGTGGTCGCGGACGTTCACACCGACCCCGAGTCGCAGAGCTGCCTGGAGGTTGCGGTGGGCGACACGATGTTCGGGGTCATCGCGATCGACAACGACAAGGACCGCATGACCTACGTCGGGCCGCTGTACTCGTACTACGAGTTCCCGCAAAATGTGGAGAAGCGCCTGACCGATCCCGAGTGGCAGCAGATGATTTACAAGGGCACGCTCCCGGCGCGCCCGGAGTGGACCAAGGCGTTCGTGGCCCCTGCGCGGAAGACGAAGTAGTCGAATGTCGTAAGAGACCGCCCCATGCCGCCGTTCGAACGCCCCGACCGTCGCTGCCCGAAGTGTGAGCACAAGGGTACTTGTTCCGGGCGAGGAAGCACATCGAGGTGCCGGAGGGGAAGGTCGTCGAAACCAAGTACCGGTGCCGGTCGTGCTCGTACGAGTGGCGGGAGAGGATTCCGGCACCGGCGGAGAAGTAGACCGAGGAGGAGGCGGCGTGACGCCGAGCCTGGGAGGGGGCAGTCGCCGTGACCATCACCCCCTCTATTTGACAGGGGCGAGGCGGACGCGGGCAGACATCCCGGGCAAGAAAAGCCCCTTTGGATTCGGGACTGTAGCCCGGAATCGCACGGTCGCGGTTTTCGGGTCGACCTCCGGCGCAATTAGGTTCAGTTTTGCCGCCTGAGGATATCCCTCCTCGCCGGCGAAGGCGACCGCCACACCCAACTTACCTGGGTCAGCCAGTCCGTCCTTGCGCAGTTGCAAAAGGATGGCCTCGGGCACTTTGAAGGAGACGTACAGAGAGTCGGTGGACACGACCGTCAGGATGTGTGTCCGGTCGGTGATGAGGCCACCCTCGGTGGCCTGGATACGGCTCACCCGGCCATTGAAAGGGGCGGGGACCCGCGTCCACGATAAGGTCAACTCGGCCTGCTCCACCTCCACCTTCGCGCCCTGGAGCAGGGCTTCCACTTCGGCCGCCTTCGCCTCGTGCAGGGCCAACTCGTCCGAACTGACCACCTTCTGCTGAAACAGCCTCTTGACGTTGGCGACCTCGATCTTGGTTACCTGCAGCTTGGCCTCTGCCACCTTCACCTTGGCCTTGGCCGCGTCCACTGCGAGCCGATACGCCCGCGGGTCGATCTCGATCAGGAGGTCACCTTTCGCGACCGCATTCCCTTCCTTGACCGCGACCCGGCTCAGACGCCCCGTCACCTGCGCCCGCACATCGACGGAGTCGGCCTGCGTTTGGCCCACGAACTCCCAGCTCTTCGGCGGATCGTCAGCACGTGCGCCGGACGGGAAAGATAGAAATGCCACAAGAACGAATATTGCAGCTCGCATGGGAGAGTCTCCGGGCATGGTGGGTGAGTTCGGTACCTGCCGGGCGCGCGGGCTTGTCCCGCCGCCGGCCGTTTACTTGCCGTCTTTGGCTCCCAGGACCTTCGCCTTCTCGATTTCGATCTCGACTTCCAGGCGCTCCGCTTTGATTTTGTGTACCGGTAATTCGGTTCCGCGCGCGGCCTGATGCCGGGCCTTCGCCATTTCCTCGTAGGCCTTCAGTTCCTCAAGGACTTTCGTGTACAGCGTGATGCGATCCGGCTCCTTTTCTGTGACTTCCAGTTCCGCCTTGAGTAGGGTCATCCGGTCCTCAACCGCTTCCTGGACATCGAGACGGTCGCGCTGGGCCAGTCTCAGGCTGACCTCCGCCGCCTGCTTTAACGTGGCGATCCGCTCCTTCTGGAGTTCCTTGATCTTCTTGGACGGATCTTGGGTTCGCTCTTTGGGTGGCGGGTTCACCTTGTCCTCTGCGCCGACCCGCTTCTCCAGCGGCTCCTTGGGGGCCGCGGGCGGATCACCGGATTGCGCCCGCAGCACCACCCCACCCGCGAGCGCGACACCCACACAAGCCGTCGCGACTGCTACTGCCAGCTTGAGCTTCTGAACCGCCATGGCTCGGATCACTCCGTGGGTAATGGTTACGGCGACCGGAGAGGGAGGACCTGCGCGGACAGGAGCCGGTCCGGCCACCGCTGCGGCGAGAAGTAACCCACCGAATTCAACGCCGCGCCGCGCGAGCCGGGTTCGGAGCACCTCCCGGGCTCGCTCCAACCGGCCTTTCACTTGACCTTCTGACCATCCGAGTTGCACTGCGGCCTCATCACGCGACCGCCCTTCGAGGCAGCACACGATCAGAACCGCCCGATACCGCTCGGGCAACCGGGACAATTCCTCGTCGAGCAGGGCCAGACCTTCGCGCGAACTCGGGTCGGCAGGTGGTGCCACCTCGAAACGCGCCGCGGCCTCCTCGGTCGCGGCCCTCCGACGGGCGGACCGACGGAGATCAGACGCGACCCGCCTTGCCACCGCGTGCAGCCACGCTGGGAGCGAGCCGGTGACGGTCCCGGCCTTGCGAGAGAGCGTGAGGAACACGGCCTGAAACGCGTCCTCCGCGTCCCGGCCCGCGAGCCGAACGCACGCGGACCAGACGCCGGCGCCGTACCGCCGGACCAGCGCCTCGAACGCCTCCTCGTCGCGGTCGCGGGCGTACCGGTCGAGGAGGTCCCGGTCGGACCCGGCCGCGGCACGCAGGAGTCGCAGGATCGTGATCATCGCGGACCTACATGGCCGTTCGGAGAGATCCGGCACGGTG
>DASWYH010000189.1:0-1584 GCA_036405095.1 Gemmata sp.
CGCGGGGCTGTGTGTTGTGGGCGCCGCTCTGGTTGCGCTGCTCATGTGGGGACCGGATGGGAAGCCGCCGAGCGGCCCGCCGCACCCGTCGGGGCCGCAACCCGAAGTGGTCGAGAAGGCGCCCCCGTCGGTTCCGGAAGCGGGGCCGGTGGAGCCGCCGCCCCGGGTCTTCCGCCCCGGCGAGTGGTGCGAACTGCTCGACCGGCCTCCGACCGTTCTGCTCTGGCCGGCGAACGGGGACAACAGTTGGAAGGGGTACGACCCGGCGAAGAAGGGCCTCAACGTGATGTGTGACGAGCGCGGGATGCTCCGACTGGCGGACGTGGCGGCGCCGGGGTTTGATCTGGAGGTGACGCTCACTCAAACGCCCTGGACGGGCGGCGCGGGGGTCTTTTTTCGCGGACGGAACGACCCGCCCGTGGGAGACCGCTGTGTCGCTGCGGATGTGCTCCTCATCGAACGGATCGATGCGAACGCGCAGCCGAACGTGGCTCACGTGAGCCGCGGCGAGATGCGCCGGCTCGCGGCCCCCCCGCACCGTTTCAGCCCCACGTTCTTGGGCCGGGGGAGCTTCCCGCGGCCCGGCGGCGGGCCGCACCGGCTCACCCTTCGGGTCGAAGCGGCCGGGCTGACGCGGGCTTGGTGGGACGATCAGATCATTGACCCGCGCGTGTGCCAGCTCACCCCGCTTGACACCCCAAGGACGGGGGCGTTCGGTTCCGTTGGGATTTTCGTTCAGCACGGTACCGCGCTCTATCGCTCGTTTCGTATTCTTGTTCACCCCGCTTCTGGAGCCCCATGATGAGCTCGTCGGACCCGAACCGCCTGAGCATCCGAATCGAGATCAGCGCCCCGGTGGGGGGCGGTGTTTCGGTCGTGGATCTGAACAACCCGCCGCCCGTGAGAGGTGGCCGTTTCTTCGCGCTACCTTTCGATCCCGTGAGCCCGAGCGTTCTGGGGTGCCAACCTGTTACGGTCGAGAGCGGGACCAGCCTCGGGAGCATCAGCGCCCAGGTCGCGTACGCCGCGAGCCCGCCCGACGAAGTAAAAGCGATCGTGTTTCCGCACGCTCTATCGGATGACTATGACCAGCCGCATCGGAGCGCGGTTGCCGGGGTGCCGAACAGCGACAAGAGCGTCTGGTCCTGGGGGCCGGGAACGGGGAACCGGTTGCTGGGTGTGGATCACATTTCGACGGGGAACGGGGCCCTCAATGCCCTGTCCGTTTGGCGCAAGAATCAGGGGGGCGGGTGGGTGCCCGACGGGACGATAGCTTTTTACGGGAAGACCGGTACGTGTGGCAGCGGGTCCGGGTCGGGAAGTCTGGTCGGAACGGTCGCTACCGTTGGCGAACTGGCCGACACGCCACAACTGTTCGTGGTGATTCCCGACGGGCCGAACGCTGGTCAGTACCCGGCCACACCGTCGGGGCCGCGGACCTGGCGCGTGGTCGCCCGTTCCGGGGCCTACGAGATCGGCACCTCCGATGGGATCGTGTTCACCCTGCGCGGATCGTGTGGAGCGGCCGTTTCGACCCGTGCGACCTATCACCCCTTCTCGGCGATGTTCCCCGGTGCGCTCGTC
>DASWYH010000190.1:0-7304 GCA_036405095.1 Gemmata sp.
ACTGACTCGCAAAGAACGGAACGCAAAACGCGCCACGGACCGGCACAACTTCCCCATCGTAAGGCGGGGCCGAATTATGTCGGCACACACGGACCGTGTCCTGTCGGTACTCATTGTTGAAGATCGGCCCGAGGTGGCGGATTCGACCGCCGAGCTACTCGATTTGTGTGGCCACAATTGCCGGGTCGCGCGCACGGGCGCGGAGGCGCTGGCCGCGCTCGTGCTCCAACTACCGGACGTGGTACTTCTGGACTTGGGGTTGCCGGATATGGACGGGCGGGCGGTGGCCCTCGAGTTCCGTTCTCGGTGCCGTGCCCCGCAGCCGGTGCTGATCGCGGTGACCGGGCGGGGCAGCGAATCGGATCGCCGGGCCTCGGCCGATGCCGGAATCGATCTGCACCTGGTCAAACCGGTCGAGCCATCTGTGCTCATGAGTCTACTGACCCACATTCGCCACATACTGATCGGGCGCCCCTCGGGTTCGGAGGTGCCCGAATGAACCTCACTGCCCCCGAACCAAGGGACGGCGGCATCCAGTTCCGGTGCGCACGGTGCCTGCGCGCGGCCGGGGTAACGGCCGACGAGGCGCTCCGCTACCTGCGGGAAGGGTGGCCGTTCTGCTGTGGCTCGCTGATGACCTATTCGGGCGCGGCACCACAAACGGGGCCTGGCACCAATTGTTCACAAATCAAGCAGACTTGAGCGGTATGGCATACGCACCACAAAATACGCCGCGTTCCCTATAACAGCCTGCTTCAGCGGCATCCGCACCCGCCAATCGCTTGTTGCAATTAGCAGTACAGCGCGGGTCTTTCGTTGCAGCGCCGACCGAGGTTCACGGAAACGGCTTGAAGCACGCAAAACCGCGTCACAAGGGGCTCAAAAAGCCGCTAAAACGGCCATCGCCATAAAAACTGACCGCAAAAGGACTTCCAATAGACCAGCGCTGTACTGTTAGGAACTCCGGGTGGGCTCCTCGAACAGGATCAGAAGGGGCCCCGGGGGCGGAACGGGCGAACCCGTGGCGGTCCGTACAACATCACTCACGGTTTGCGCCCCTTTAATCCGAGATGTTTGCGATGCGCTCCCAGACGCTGGCCGCCAGACTCGCCGAGTACGCCCACGGGCTCACCTTCGACGCGCTGACCCGGGACGCGGTCCACGAGACCAAGCGGCGGTTCATCGACTCGTTCGCCACCGCCATCGGCGCGATGCCCGCGGACGCCTACGCTATCGCCAAGAGGTGCGCGGCGCGGGTGTCGGGCACCCCGGGGGCGTCGATCCTGGCGGGCGGGAAGTCGAGCGTCGAGTGGGCCACGTTCGTCAACGGCCTGCTGATCCGCTACCTCGACTTCAACGACACCTACCTGAGCAAGGAACCGGCGCACCCGAGCGACAACTTGGCCGCGGTACTCGCGGTCGGCGAGGCGGTCGGCGCGGGCGGCAAGGATCTCATCACCGCGGCCGTGCTGGCCTACGAGATCCAGTGCCGCTTCTGCGACGCCGCCAGCCTCCGCAAGCACGGCGTGGACCACGTCACCTACGGCGCGATCTCGTCGGCGGTCGCCGCGGCGAAGCTGATGAACCTCGGCGTGACGCCACTCACCCACACGGTGGGGCTGGCGGGCGTGTGCAACGTGGCGCTCCGCCAGACCCGCTCGGGCGAGCTCAGCATGTGGAAGGGATGCGCGTTCGCGAACGCGGCCCGCAACGGGGTGTTCGCGGCCACCCTCGCGGCCGACGGGATGACCGGCCCCGCGCCGATCTTCGAGGGGGACCTGGGGTTCTTCAAGCTCGTGGCGCGTGACGCCTTCACCCCGGCGCCGTTCGGGGGCGAACCGGGCAACGCCGACGGGTTCATGATCAACAAGACGTACATCAAGTTCTGGCCCGCCGAGTACCACTCCCAGAGCGCGATCGACGCGGCGCTGCAAATCCGGGCCGAACTCAAAGGCAACGTGTCCCAGGTGAAGCACATCGACATCGCCACGTTCGAGGCGAGCTACAACATCATCGGGAAGTACCCCGAGGCGTGGGCGCCCAGGACCCGCGAAACGGCCGACCACTCGCTCCCGTACTGCACCGCCGCCGCGCTCTACGACGGCGACGTGTATCTGGAAACGTTCGACGAGGCCCACTTCACCGCGCCCGAACTCGTGGCGTTCACGGGTAAGGTGAAGGTCACCCACGATGGCACACTCGACCCGCGGTATCCGGTCGGCATCCCGAACCGCATCACGGTGACGCTCGCCGATGGGCGCCAGGTGGTGCGCGAGGTCGAGTTCCCGCGCGGGCACGCCGGGAACCCGATGACCGACGCCGAAGTCGAAGCAAAGTTCCGCCGGGTCGCCGAGCCCCGGTACGGCAAGGCGCGGGCGGACGAGATCCTGTCCCGCTGCTGGGAACTGGAAAAGCTGACCAGCGTGACCGACCTGATTGCGCTGTTCGGGTGAGAATCTCAAAAAATCGGCGCGGTGGTACGTTAAGATGAGCGGGCCGCGAACACCGAACGCGGCGCGGAGCCTCGCAGTTCCCTTGCCTGGGGGAGATCGCCAGTGAGCCACATGAGGCCAGCGAACGAAGAACAGCGAGAACACCAGCGCGAAGAAGAAGCCCTGATCGCGGCCATGAAGCGCGGCGACGCGAACGCCGTCGAGTGCATCTACAACCGCTATTTTCCGATCTTCCTTCGGGTCGCGATCCGCCTGACCGGCGATTTTCATCACGGGCAGGACGTGGCGCACGATGCGATTCTCAAGGTGATTAACCGGATCGGCACGTACAAGCCGGCGGCGCGGCGCACCCCGCGGGCCTGGTTCATGGCCGTCCTCAACAACACGTTTCTGGACTGGGCGCGGCGCATGAAGTTGCGCCGGCCCGAGGGCTTCGCCCGGGACGACGGGGGCGTGTTCGAGCCGCCGGCGGACGAGCCCAGCCCGCACGACCGGGTCGAGGCGGAAGAGAAGATCGCCGCGGTCCAGGCCGCCATGATGATGCTCGACGCGGAACAGCGGCAGCTCATCATGCTCCGGGTGTACGAGGAACTGAGCCTCGAAGAGGTGCGCGAGGCGATGGCGCTGGCGATCTCGCTGGCGCTCGAGCCCCAGGCGGACGACCCGAGCAGCGCCTACACGTACAGCCAGGTCGGCGGCGGGCTGTACCGCGCCCGCCAGCGGCTCGGCGAGCTCCTCGTGGAGAAGTGGCCGGATCTGTTCCCGTAACGCCGCCCCCGGTTCCCGGCGCGGCGAGTTGATTGCAGAGTTCTGGGAACGTGCCTCCTGTCGCGCGGCCTCCTTCCGCCGCGCGTTCGCCCTCCGAACCTGACTTTCTGGGACCATCCGATGAGCGTGTCACAAGACCAGAGCCTGCAGATCGAGAAGACCGTGGCCCGGGTGCTCCGCGGCGCACGGGCCAACGACACGGCGGCCCTCCCGAAGCAGCACACCCACCGCACCCCCCAGTGTCTGGCCGTGAGCCGCTTGCTGGCCCTCGCCAAACACGGCGCGGTGCGAACCACGGACGAGCAGCAGCACCTGGACGGGTGCGCGTTCTGCCGGCACGTGTTCGACACGTTCAACGGGATCCAGCGGAGCCCGGTGCTGGACGACGACACGACCACCATCATCAGCTTCAATGCGAGCGAAGAGACCACCCGCATCGATCCTCCCAAGGAGAAGCCCGCGAACGACACCCCGCCCACCGCCACGTGAACCCGATCGGCCCGTACCGGCACCACAGCCGCTCGGCGCGCCTCCGTGAAAGAGGCGGGTCGAGCGGTTATTGCTTCTGGCCGGCGATTGTGTGTTGACAACGGGTGCCCGAGGTGCTTGTATCAATCGTCCCGCCCCACCCGCTCACCCGGGCTGTCCCACTCACCCGGTTCCCGCGCCATGAAACCGCTCTCCGTCGTTGCGCTGTCTGTCTGCCTGCTCGCGGTCGGTCGGGCGGACGACGCGCCGAAACTGAAGACCGCACCCGCCGAGCGCACGGTCGAGTTCAACCGCGACGTGCGGCCGATTCTTGCGGACGCCTGCTTCAGTTGCCACGGGTTCGACCCCAAAGCGCGCAAAGCGAAGCTGCGGCTGGACGTGCCCGAAGGGGCGCTTGAGGAGCGCGAGGGCACGTTCCCCATCAAGCCCGGCGCCCCCCAAAAGAGCGAGGTCTGGAAGCGCATCACGACGGACGAAGCCGACAGCCTGATGCCGCCCCCACACACGAACAAGAAACTGACCGCGGCGCAAAAAGAGGCCCTCAGGCTGTGGATCGAACAAGGAGCGAAGTACCAGAAGCACTGGTCGTTCGAGCCGATCGTGCGGCCGAAGGCGCCCGCCGGGGCCAACCCCGTTGATGCGTTCCTCCTCGCGCGGCTGCAACAAGAAGGGTTGAAGCCCACCGCCGAAGCGGACCGCGAAACGCTGATCCGCCGGGTGTCGTTCGCCCTGACGGGCCTGCCGCCGACCATCAAACAGGTGGACGCGTACCTCGCGGACCCGGCGCCGAACGCTTACGAAAAAATGGTGGACCGCTACCTCGGGAGCCCGCACTTCGGCGAAGAAATGGCGCGCCACTGGCTCGATGTCGCCCGGTACGCCGACACGCACGGGCTGCACCTCGACAACGAGCGCCAGATGTGGGTGTACCGCGACTGGGTGGTGAGGGCGCTCAACGGCAACCTGCCGTTCGACCGCTTCGTCACGGAGCAACTCGCGGGCGACCTGCTGCCGAGCCCGACCCCGGACCAACTGGCTGCGACCGGCTTCAACCGGTGTAACGTGACGACCGGCGAGGGCGGTTCGATCGACGCCGAGTGGCTGTACCGCAACGCGGTCGATCGGGCCAGCACCGCAACCCAGGCGTTCCTCGGACTCACGGCCGGGTGCGCGGTGTGCCACGACCACAAGTTCGACCCGATCTCGCAAAAAGAGTACTACTCGCTCTATGCGTTCTTCTATTCGAGCGCGGACCCGGCGCTCGACGGCAACGTCAGCACTACCGGGCCGTTTGTGAAGGTGCCGACACCGGCCCAGCAAACAGCGCTCGAAAGGGCCGCGCGTGCCGAAACCGCCGCCCGCCAGAAACTCGAAGAGGCCGCCGGGAAGGCCGAGTACACCGACCCGGCGGTTGCCCCCGACGCGCCCGCGGTTGGGGTCCGGGAGGTGCTATTCGACGACACCTTCCCGGCGGGCACAACGGACAGCAACACGAGCCGCAACGCGGCCGACTGGGTCAGCGATCCCCCGTTCGGGGCCAAATCCGGGCGCCGCGCGCTGCGTCAGGCGAACACGTTCTTTCATCAGGATTCGATCCAGTTCCGCACGCACCCGCGCGCCCCGGGCGCGGCGACCTTCGAGGCGTGGGTGTACCCGGACCCGAAGCAGCCCCCGCGCGCGATCGCGGTTCAGTTCGCCGGCGGAAAGAAGGTCTGGTGGGGCGCGGAATCGGCATCCGTCGGTGGAACCCGCGCCGGCCCCCTACCGAAGCCCGGCGCATGGGGCAAACTCACACTCAAGGTCGAAGAACTCGGACTCCGGGACCACCAGCCGGTCGCGTCGCTCACGCTCCAGGAGTACGGCGGCGTTGTGTACTGGGACGCGGTTGCCCTTGTGGGCCGGAACAAGCTCGCAGATGACCCCCGCGCTTCGTTCCGGGCGTGGTGGAACGGGTTGAACGGCAAAGCGCCCCCCGATCTGCCCGCGGGGCTGAATGCGGTCGCGGTCAATGGTCCTGCAAAGGACCCGGCCCCGGCGGACGTTGCGAAACTGCGCGCGTTCTACCTCGCACACGTGGCCCGGGGCACGACGCCCGAACTCGTGAAGCTCCAGCAAGAATGGGAAACCGCGCGCGCGGAACACTTCATCGCGGCCGATGCGATTCCGGGAACGATGGTGTTCCGCGACCTCCCCGTTCCCCGCGACTCGTTCGTGATGCTCCGCGGCCAGTACGACAAGAAGGGCGACAAGGTCGCCCCGGGCGTCCCGGCGGCGCTCCCGCCCCTGAAGCTGAGCGACCCGGCGAAGCGCGCGACGCGGCTCGACCTCGCGCGCTGGATCACGGCCCCCGAAAACCCCCTCGCGGCCCGGGTCGCGGTCAACCGCCTGTGGCAGCAGTTCTTCGGGGTCGGGCTGGTGAAGACCAGTTCCGATTTCGGTTCACAGGGCGAGCCCCCGAGCCACCCCGAGTTGCTCGACTGGCTCGCGACCGAGTACCGTTCGCACTGGGACACGAAGAAGCTCGTGAAGCTGCTGCTGACGACCGAGGCGTTCAAGCGGGACGCGAGTCAGCCGCCCGAGGCGCGCGCAAAAGACCCCGAGAACCGGCTCCTCTCGCGCGGCCCGCGGTTCCGGCTCGACGCCGAGCAGCTCCGCGACAACGCGCTGTTCGTGAGCGGCCTGATGAACCCGCGGATGGGCGGGCGCGGGGTGAACGTGTACCAGCCGCCGAACATCTGGGAGCCGGTCGGCTACGGCGACAGCAACACGCGCTACTACCTTCAAGACCACGGTGCCGCGCTGTACCGGCGGAGCATTTATGTGTTCATCAAGCGCACCGCCCCGGCGCCGTTCCTCACCAACTTCGACGCGACCAACCGCGAGCAACTGTGCGCGGTCCGCGACCGGACCAATACGCCGCTCCAGGCGCTGCAACTGATGAACGACGTGCAGCACTTCGAGGCCGCCCGCGCGCTGGCCGAGCGCGCGATTTCCGAAGGCGGAGCGACCACCGGCGCGCGCATCACCTTCCTGTACCGCACCGTTCTGAGTCGCAAGCCCGACGCCGAAGAGGTGCGGCTGGTGACGGCCGCGCTGGAGAAGCAGCGCGCGCTGTTCGCGGCGAACCCGGCGGGCGCGAAGAAGGTGGTGACCGCGGGCGAGTCGAAGCCAAAGGGCGCCGCGCCGGATGTAGAGGTTGCGGCGTGGACGATGGTTGCGAACCTCGTGCTGAACCTCGACGAAACTGTGACGCGGAACTGATAGGCGGCCCCCGGCCCCAAGGCCGAACGGGTTCGCGACGCACGCGCTTCCCGGGCCGCCTCGACACCCTCGAACCGCCTTACCCCCGGCCCCAAGCCGGGGCGTGCCAGGAGCAACCCATGCACCCTCTCGACATCACCCGGCGGCAGTTCTTCGGTGACACGGGCATCCGCCTCGGCGGGCTGGCGATGGCGCTACTCGCCGGGAACCGTTCCCGTGCCGCGGGCGCAGACCCGGTCGCGCCGATCCACCCGCCGCTGCCCGGGTTCCCACACCACGCGCCGAAAGCGAAAGCCGTCATTTACCTGCACCTGAACGGCGGCCCGAGCCAAC
>DASWYH010000191.1:0-3345 GCA_036405095.1 Gemmata sp.
GTGCCTCATCCGATACACACGTCAACCTACACCCGCAAGGCCCCCGGGAGGTTGGGCAGGGCTCCGCAGAGGTCGGGAGGTTGGGTCAATCCTTGGTGAACTGGAACCCGTAGAGCTTCGCGCGCTTGAGCTTGATGTGGAGCCGGACCGCGCGCCCGGCGAGGGCCGACACGTCCGCCCTCCCCTTCCAGTAGACGCACTGGTCGATGAAGTTGCCGCCGACCTCTTCGCAGTCCGCCAGCGCGAAGCCGGGGATCGGTTTCCCGTCCGCGTCCCGTAGCTCAACGAACGCTGTACCCATCGACCCGGTGTCGATGTTGAGCCGCAACCGGTTCCCCCGGAACACGACTGGTGGCGTCAGCAGCCACCCGCCCTTGTGATCGGCATCGGCTGACACGAACCCGTCGAGCCGCTGTTTGACCACCCCCACCCCGCCCTCCTGCTTGGCGACCTTGTCGTACTCGGGGCGCAGGATCGCGGAATCGTGCAATCGACCGCTGGAGTAGTAGTACTGGTAGACGTAATGGCCCCGGCGCACGAGGCCCGGGGCCGCCACCGTGTACCACCGGTCCCACTCGTCCGCCAGCCCCGTCGGGATGTACGCGATCCGTTCGGGGCGCGACCACTTCACCCCGTCGCGGCTCACGGCCAACTGCGTCTCCAACATCCCGTAGTCCTCCCACTGGCCCTTCACGCGCGGGCGCACGAACGGGTGCCGCTGGGGCGAGAAGTGCCGGAAGTGGCTGGGGAACATGAGGTACACGCCCTCGGCCCACGGGTACGCCCCGGTCGCGTTGTAGTACACGTCCGAGTGCGGGTCGTCCTCCTTGTCGGCGGAGTACACAACCGGGATGTTCTTGATCGACGGGAACAGCCGGTCCCTGGCGGCCTTCGTGTGCGGCCACGGCTTGAGCGGGTCGTCCGTCTCGATGCGCCCGATGCGCCGCTGGTTCTCGGAGTCGTAGTCGAAGGCGCGCGTGTAGATGACGTACTTCTTGATCCGCTCGTCCCAGTGGACGACGGTCGGGTTGTCGGTGAAGTACGGCAGCACGCGCCCGACCTTGGTGAACATGACGCCGTCGGCCGAATAGCTGGCGAACACCCCGTGCTTGGCCGGGTCGAAGGGCGGGCTGAACTCCAGGTGGAACAGCTTGTACCTCTTGGCCGGGTCGCGCTCGTGCGGGTCGAGGAAGAGGGTCGGGAAGTGGCCGCCGGGGAGCTTCGCGCCGGTGCGCCGGAACCGCAGCCCGTCTTCGCTCTCCAGGATCTGAACGTCTTCGGCCCCGAGGTACAGCCGGACCTTCCCGCCGTCGTCGATCACCCGGCTAATGTGCCCTTGAAACGGCTGGCCCTTTTCGTCCCGGAGCAACCCGAGCTTCTGGGGCGGGTTGACGTGAAGCTCAATGCGATCGCGCTCGGCAATGAACCGTTCGTCAATGAAGAGTTGTTTGCGGTCGCCGATGTCGATCGGGACGGGTGGCGCGGCGAGCGCGAGGAGAAGCAGCGCAGGGGTCATGTCACATCCCGTAGTTCCAAGTGGTCAGTCGTCAGTGATCAGTCGGGAGTGAAGCCGGTTCTGTATGCCCTTCCGATCCCGGTGCTTGCTTCTCGTCTGTTCGCCTCGCTGAGCACCGACGACTGACCACTTGAAACCACTGACATCTTTTCGGGCGAGGGGACCGTCGGCAGGCCCGGTGCGGCAGCGGCAAACGCTTTCGCGGTATCGTACAACTCGCCGCCCTCGACCGCGCGCGGAACCGCCATCTGGCGCCCGTGTCCACGTTGCGGTTCTGGCGGTGGTTTAGCGGTCGTCTTCGTCGTCCTCTTCGTCACGTTCGCGCTGGGCGCGGCGGATGTCGCGAATCCACTCGTCGCGCCCGAACAGGATGAACCGGTACGTCTTGCCGTTTACGGCCCTCACCGCCAGGGAGTTCGGGATGAACGGGATCAGCCCGAGGAACCGGGTCCAGCACTTCCAGGTGCCTTCAATGTCACCCAGCGGAACAGCGGTGGTCCCGGACTGCACGTTGAACGCGGGCGCTTCGAAGACGAGCCGGTGGGTGGTGAGGTACAGCCGCCCGCCGACCGACTCGATGCCGCGCTGGAGGTTCGCGGCCGAGTCGCACAGAACGTTCTCGTCTCTGCGCAGGTGCATGTTCATGGCGATTCTCTTTCGGTCAAATTCTGCACACGGTCGGCCAGTTTCCTCCTCACGAAGTCGCGGACGGCGTGGTACGCTTCGTCGGTATCAAACCCAGACCGGGGGAGAATTGCGGTCAAAGCCCCGGTGACGAAAATGTACGTGTAGTCGCCTACCTCCTCCATGCCCTTCATGGTCTCCCACCGCGTCTCGCTGCGAATTGCTTCGGTGATCTCAACGAACAACTCTTCCGTGAGGACGAGCGTAATCGGTCCCGTGATCCCCTGGGTGCCCATTTTCTTCGCATACGCGCGAAGGTTTCGCTCCAGCGATGCCCGATACACGGGCGGGTAAATGATCGCAAAAAAGATACCGGTTAAAGCCAGAATGCCAGCGAAGGGATGCGCATTGTCATCGTCGAGTTGAAACGCCCAGACGATTCCTGACACGCAGAGTAATGGAAGTAGCGCCCACCAGAAGAAATACCACCCACGTCCAACGCCGGATTTCCGGATCCTGTTGAGGAGAAACGCAATGTAGTCGCGCAGTGTAAGTGTGTACCGAACTTCCATGACATGTTCCTCTGCGGAGCGCGGAGCTATCTGCCCGCGCTCCGCGCTCCGCGGCTAGTGGTGGTGCCCGTCGCCGAAAAACTTGCTCTTCGGGTCGCCGCGGCCCCACACATACGCCAACAGGTCGAGGATCTCGTCCCGCGTTAGCTTGTCCAACAGCCCCTTGGACATCATCGACGTGGGCGCCTTCTTCTGCTCGTCAATGTCGGAGCGCTTGATCTCCAGCGGCTTCGCGCTCGCCAGCGGGTTCTCGATGATCTTCACCACCCCGTCCTTCTCCTCAACGATCATGCCGAGGAGCACCTTCTCGTTCTTGAGAACGAACCGGTACGCCGCGTACTTGTCGTCGATCTTCTTCGACGGGTCGAGGACGTGATCGAGTACGTCCGTGGCGCTCTTGAACACCTTCGGGTCGAGCTTCGTGAGGTCCGGGCCGAACTCGTTGCCCTGGCCCCCGAACTTGTGACACGCGACGCACGTCCCGACCGTGAACATCTGGCGCCCGTTCGCGAAGCTGCGCCCGCCCTTCGCCTCCATTTCTTTCACCGCGTCGGCGAGTTCTTCCAGCTTCCATTCCGTACGGGGGCGGTTGAACTTGAGCAGCTCGTCCTTGACCGTCAGCGGGTTCTTCGC
>DASWYH010000192.1:0-3963 GCA_036405095.1 Gemmata sp.
TTGTCGAGCAGCGGGTACTCGGGCAGCTCTTCCGGCTTGGGTTGGTCCTTGGGCGGCTGGGCGCCGGCCGGGAGCATCGCGCCGAGCGCGAGAACGGCGAGGGCGGCGGAACCGAGAAGCGTCTTGAGCATGTGTGGCCTCGCGTGAGTTTCAACGTCCAGCCTATCAGCCGCCGCCGAGCCGACACAACGACAAAAGCGGCCCGCGGCCGCCTGTAAACGCAAAAGCCCCGGACAGTGTCCGGGGCTCTCGGGCTTTAAACCAGGGTTACCTTACTTGCACGGGCTGCAGGCGTCGCCGCAGTGGGCCGGCGGGCACGGGTCGCACGCGAGCCGGTTCGCGCACAGGTTGCTGAAGAAGTCGCGGATCGGCTTCGGGCGGCACGGGTCGTTCAGCACGTTCCGCAGGCCGCCGCCCAGCCCGCTGTTGCAGATGGGCGAGCAGTTCCCGCCACACGGGGCGCCCGCGGAGCAACCGTTGCCGGTCGAGCACGGGGCGCCCGCGGTGCCGCACCCGTTCCCACACGGGGCCGCCGGGACGTAGCGCGCCTTCTTCACGATCACGTCCGTAGCGACCTGCACCGGAACCCGCTTCGTGATGGTCGTCGGCACCATCTCGGTGGTGGTGTGCGGCACCTTCACCTTCACCGTGTACGGCACCTGCTTGGTCACCGTGTACGGCACGCACTTGGTCACCACTTCCTGCTTCATCGTGGTCACCTTCGTGGGCACCATCTTGACCACTTCTTCCTGCACGTTGCGGACGACCTTTTCCGCCACCTTGCGGTTCTCCACCACCTGCACCTGCTTGGTGATGTTGTAGGTCACGTCGCGGCTCACCCGCAGCCCTTCGACGAAGACCCGGCCCGGGGCGTCGGTGTCGTAGGTCGGGGCGTTCGGGTTGCCGAGGGCGCCCGGGCCGCCGCCCAGCACGGTCGATCCCTTCGCGGCCAGCGCCGCGGCCGGGCCGCCGAGGGCCGAGGCGTCCACGTACGCGCCCTGGGCGTTGCGCTTCACCTGCACCGGGGTGCGGACGATCTCGGTCACCGGCACGTTACGAACGATCTGCGTCGGCACCTTCTCGACGACCTGCTGCTTCACGTTGCGGGTGACGGTCACCGGCACCTTCTCGGTCACCACGGTCTGGACCTTCTTCATGACCTGCACCGGCACCTTCTCGGTGACCGTGCGCTTCACGTAGACGGTTTCCTGAACCTGTTCGGTGACCTTGCGGGAGCGCGCCACCTGGCGGGTCTCGGTGGTGGACGGCGTGCGCACGAGCTTCTTCTTGGTGCCGACCTGCTTCTGCACGGTGGTGCAGGTGCAGGGGTCGAACTCGCACTTGTAAACCGGGACGCACTCCCAGGTGAGCTTACCGGGCACGCACACCGTTTCGCACACCGTTTCGGGCACGCACTTGGTAACGCACTTGGTGACGCACTTCGGCTCGCACACCGTCTTGCACACGTCCTTCATCACCGTTTCGCACACGTCGGTGCAGACCGTGCGCTGGACGTTCTTGTAGCACGTCTCGGTGACCGGGACGCACACCGTCTTGCACACGTCCTTGATGACGGTCTCGCACACCTGCTTGCAGACGGTGCGGGGGCAGTCCTTGTACTGCGTTTCGCACACCGGCTTGCACACGAAGAAGCACTCCTTGCGGGTGTGCGGCTCGCACACCGTCTTGCACACCGTGACCGGGCAGTCGCGGTAGACGGTCTCGCACACCTGCTTGCACACCGTGGTGCGGCACGGCTTCATCACCGTTTCGCACACCGGCTTGCACACCGTCTCTTGCACCTGCTTGTAGGCCGTCTCGCAGACGGTCTTGTAGTGCGTCTGCTCTTCGCACTTGTAGGTGGTCTTGGTGACCGGTTTCATGACCGTTTCGGTCGTGGTCTGGTAACAGGTGTGATACCGCTTCTCCACGACGCTGTCGTAGACCACCTGTTGGCCGCACGGCCCCTGGCCCGCGGCGAAGTTGGTTTGCGCGTCACACGGCGCACAGCCGTTGGAGTACTTGGTGGTCCCGAAGTGGCCCGCGAGGGCCACCGAGCCGACGCCCAGCATCGCGACCGCCGCGAGCCACGGGGCGCCCTTACGAATGAACATCTGATTCGCCTCCTGCGGTTCCGGTCTGTGCCCCGCGCCAGTTCCGCGGCACGGGATCGCGACAGGCCCCGTTCGGCCAACGTCGCGGACCGACCCGACTTCCCCCGTTCGTAACGACGAGCATTCCGAACGGCTGAATCCCCTCAACTCGCTCGTCTGGTCGTGTATCGGAACCGGCGTCTGCCGCGAATGACACCGGAGCGGCCCATCCCGCCGGTTCGCCCCATGCGGGCGACGGGTGGAGGCGCGTGTGCCGGCCGTGGCGGCCGGACCGGTTGTTCGGGCAGTTGCGGACGGAGCGGAACTCGCGGTCGAAGGGGAGCTGCACGAGCGCTCGCCCGGCCACGGGGCCGCTACCCGCATCGCGGGAAGCGATCCGAGCGGTGCGGCCTTTTCCGGCCGCAGAAAGTTAAGCTCGCTTGAAAGAAAGTGGCCGCCCGGACTCGATTTTTGCTGCTGTCCGGTTCCTCCGGTTTGTGCCAATTGTGCTGGTAATTACGGTTGACACGGTGCCCCCAACTTGCGAGTTGTGGAATGTAAGAGCTTAACTCGGTGGGGCGGAGCCTGTTCCCAACCGCCCCGGCCCGTTCGGACCTAACCTCTCCAGTCCCGGCGGGCGGTTCCGTGTGTCCAGAGGTCTCGACGGTTATGATGCACTTCTCCTGCGACATCTGCGGCAAAGACATGACCCAGGACGGGGCCGAACGGTACGTGCTGAAGATGGAAGCCTTCGCCTGCTCCGACGGCGGCGCGCTGACCGATGAGGACGTGGGAACCGATCAGGTCGAAGAGATGGCCCGGTTACTGAGCGATTTGGAGGAGGGCGAAGAGCTCCCGCAACCGCTCCCGCTGTGTAAGAAGATGCGCTTCGACCTGTGCCCCAACTGCTTCCGCAAGTTCGTCAACGACCCGCTCGGGCGCGAGAGCGCGGCCAAGTTCGATTTCAGCCCCAACTAAGGAACCCGAGCGGTAAGGCCGGAATTCGCACAACGGCGCGGCACGCGCAGCACGGAGCGGGCCGAGGACCGCCGCCCGTGCGGCGCTCCCTCGGTGCCGGCCTCTTCCTGGGCTCGTCGCGCCGCGGTGCGAATTCCGGCCTTCTGGTTTCTTCGCCTGCCCGCTGCGCGTTCTCGTGGTAGCATATCCCGCGACGCGGTGCCCCTGTGCGGGTGCGCACCAGTCCATTCACTCCACGAGTACCACAAATGGCCCAGCCGCTCACCATCGTCATCTTCGGCGCTTCTGGTGACCTCACCTGGCGCAAGCTGATCCCGGCCCTGTTCAACCTGTCGCAGAAGGGCAAGTTGCCGCCGGAGGCGCGGATCGTCGGCGTGTCCCGAACCAAGTACTCGGACGAGGACTACCGCAACGAACTGGAACCGAAGGTGAAGGGCATCCTGCCCGGCGGCCAGTTCGACGAGGCGAAGTGGAAAGCGTTCGCGGGCCGCATCCACTACGTCGCGACCGACGCCACCCAGCCGGGCGGGTGCAAGGCGCTGGCCGAGTGGTTCGCGGCCAACGAGGGCGCCCCGGACGGGCGCCGGCTGTACTACTTCTCGATGGCCCCCAAGTACTACGCCAAGCTCAGCTCCGCGATGGCCGAAGAGGGGCTGAACAAGAGCGACACGGGATACCGCCGGCTCATCATCGAGAAGCCGTTCGGGGTGAACCTGGCGACCGCCAAGGCGCTCAACGACTCGATGCACAAGAACTGGGATGAGAGCCAGCTCTACCGGATCGACCACTACCTCGGGAAGGACACGGTTCAAAACATCCTGGTGTTCCGGTTCGCGAACACGCTGTTCGAGCCGCTCTGGAACGCGCGGTTCATCGACCACGTTCAGATCAC
>DASWYH010000193.1:0-6546 GCA_036405095.1 Gemmata sp.
CCTTTCACCAAGTTCACCGGCGGGGTAAACTTTTTAAATCGACTCCGGTTCGGAGCTTCGCAGTCGGGCGCGGCGTCGCAGCTTGCGCGCCGCTTTCGGCGCACGGGCTCCCGCACGTGCTACGCCCGGCGACCCCAGCCGGGGTGCCGAGGCCGAAGCCAAGTGCTTCTTGCCTTGGCCCCTGGAGGAGTCGCCTTCCTCGCACCCGGGCGGGAGCCCCGTGCGACCGACACGAGTGCCCCACTGCGGTGCTCCTATCCTGCCTAACTTGAGCTGCCTGCCATGACCCGCGCGTCTGGTTGTTTCCTCGCTGTTATGCTCCTCACCCCCGCGCTCGCCGGTGCCGCCGATGTGGCCCCGCCGCCGCGCGAGAAGGTTGTGTCCGCCCCGAAGATGCCGCTGTCGGGCCTCACCCCGGCGAAGCCAATGTTCGACGTGTGCATCTACAAGTACCCGGTCGGCACCACGAACCCGACGTGTCAGGCGTTCGTGAACCAGGGTCTCGGGCAGTACTACTCCTACGTGTGGATCGACGCGGCCCGCGCGTTCGAGACCGCGACCCAGCTCGACCCCGAGTGCGCCTATGCGTGGCTCATGCTCCACCGCTCGCTTGAGAAGTGGGGCAAGCCCGGGGTCACACCCTCGGCGTCGCCCTATGTCGCCGCGCTGGGTGGGGGTGCATTCGCGAAGCTCCCGGACCGTGTCGGCAAGAACGCGAGCGATTACGCCCTCGCCACTGCCCGGCGGCTCATGCCGACCGCCAACCCGCGCGAGCAACTGCTGATCCAGGCGCGGCTCCAGGAAAAAGGGATGTGGCCGGGGGTCGGCCCCGACGAGCGCCGGAAGAAGGCGGCGCAGTCGCTCGACGAACTCCTGATGCTGCACGAGGACGACGAAGAGGGCTGGTTCTGGCGGGCCCAACTTGCCACCGGCGACGGGCCGAACGCGGCGGCGGTGTTCTACAAGGCGCTGCTCCGGGTGAACCCGCTGCACCCGGGGGCGAACCACGAGTTCGTCCACTTCTACGAGAACGTGAAGCGCCCGGCGCTGGGCTGGCCCTACGCCGAGAACTACATCAAATCGTCGCCCGGCATCCCGCACGCGCACCACATGCAGGCGCACCTGGGCATGCGGATCGGGAAGTGGGGCGAAACGACCGACTGGTCCGCCAAAGCGGTCGAACTCCAGCTCGCGTACCACAAGCTCCAGGGCGTGACCCCGCGCGAGGACCACCAGTTCAACCACCACATGGACATTCTCTCGCGCAGCCTGATCCACGACGGCCGGTTCGCGGAGGCGAAGGCGCACCGGGCGCTGTGCGAGAAGTACAAGTACACGTTCCGCAACGAGTGGCTCCGGGCGGCGCTGGGGCAGCACGACTGGGCCGAGGCCCAGGCCCTCATTGACCAGTACCGCCGGACCGACAAGGCCGCCGGCGCCTACTACGCGGCGCTCGTTTCGTTGGAGAAGGGCGACACCGCCCAGGCCGGGCGCGAGGTCGAGACGCTCCGCCAACTGGCGCAGAGCAAGAGGAACGACCGGTACGCGGAGCGCCGGCTGTGGGAGGTACAGGGCCGGCACCTGTGCCAGTCCGGCAACGCGGAAGCCGGGCTGAAGCTGCTCAAGAAGGTGGTGGACGCGACCAAGAACGACTTCACGCACCACCAGTGGGGCAACGGGGCGCTGTTCATGGAGTCGTGGGGCGTCGGCGCGCTGGAGGGCGGCGCGGCGCAAGAGGCCGAAGAGGCGTTTCAGGAGGCACTCGCGCACGACGCCGGGAGCGTGCGCGGGGCGCTCGGGATGTGGGCGCTCTGTGACCGCCTCGGGCGGGACGAAGAGGCGGCCCGCTACCTGAAACTCGCCCACCGCGTGTGGGCGAAGGCCGACCCGAAAGACTTCGCCGCGCTCCAAAGCGACATGGCGAAGCGGGCCAAGAAGATCGCCAAAGCCGGGGCCGTCGTCGCGGGCGAATAGCTCCGGAAAGAGCGCCCCAAATACCTCAACTGGCCAGCAAAGAGGAAGAACGTTCCGCGGTGCCATCAGAACCCGGAGCGTGCTTCAACCATCCCACGCCCGCGGAACCCTGGCGACCCGAAACGGCCCGGGGTTCCGACCTCCGCGCCCGCCAAACACCTACCGAGACCGACCACCCATGACCCGCCTCCTTTGCCTCCCGCTCGCCCTCGCGTTCGCTTGCACCCCGGCGCTGGCCGCCGAACCGGTCGTCTCCGGGACGCCGGTCGGGAAGCGCCCGGGGCCGTACAGCTTCCTGGTCGCCACCGGCCCGCAGCGCGGGCAGCAGACGTGCTACATCTGCGAACAGCACGACGGCAACAAGCCCGCGGCGGTGGTGTTCGCGCGCAGCACCTCCGATCCGCTCGGGGCGCTCGTGACCAAGCTCGACGCCGAAGCGCTCGGGAAGAAGGCCAGCGGGTGCAAGGTGTGGGTGACGCTGCTCGCGGACAAAGCGGACCTTGACGCCCTCGCGCAGTGGGCTCAGAAACAGGGCATCAAGAACGCCCCGGTGGGGGCGTTCGAGGACGCCGACGGCCCGCCGTCGTACAAGCTCCACAAGGACGCCGACGTGACCGTGATCCTGTTCACCAAGCAGAAGGTGGTTGCAAACTTCACGTTCCGCGCCGGCGAACTCGACGACAAGGCCATCGAGAAGGTGGTGAAGGCGATGGCGCCGCTGTTCGAGGCGAAGTGATGCTGGCGCTGCTCGCGAACGGGGGGCCGCCCTTGTACCCGCAGGCCGACGCACCGGCGGGCGAGTGGGCCATTTGGGGCGCGTGCGTGGGCGCGGCGATTCTGCTCGGCGGGTTCGGGGTGCTCAACCGCAACCGGCCCGAGCGCGACACGGTCGTCGGAGTGGCGCTCTTGTGCGCAATGGCTCTCGTTGCGGGCGCCACGCTCTTCGCCATGTCACGCGGGCACGCCCGACAGATGGAACGCAACCGGATCGAGCGCGAAGAGCGGGACCGCGGGTACGGCGAACCGCCGGAGCCCCGCCCGCCGCACTGACCGGCCCCGCGGTCCCGCCCGTATCATGTTGGAATGAGCATTTCCCGTTTTTTGCTGCGCCTCGCCCTCGGGCGCCGGTTGCCCGTCACCTTTGGCGAACTGCGGGTGAAGGGCGTTTCGGCCCCGGTCACGATCCGGCGCGACCAGTGGGGCGTGCCCCACATCGACGCCGCCACCGACCTCGATGCCCATTTCGCGCTCGGGTTCTGCCACGGGCAGGACCGCGCCGGGCAACTCGAGGTGATGTGGCGACTGGTCCGCGGGCGCCTCGCCGAGTGGGTCGGGGCGGTGGCCCTGCCCGCGGACCGCATGAGCCGGCACATCGGGTTCCGTCGCGCTGCGGAAGCGCAAGTTCCAGCCCTGAGCGCCGAAGCCCGGAGCGCGTTCGAGGCGTTCGCCGCGGGCGTGAGTGCCGGCGGTACAGCGGGGCTGCCGAAAAAGCCGCACGAGTTCGCGCTCGCGGGCGGCGCGCCCTCCGCCTGGGACGCGGCCGATGTGCTCGGGCTGTTGAAGCTGCAATCGTTCCTGTTGCCCTCGAACTGGGACGTGGAACTGGCCCGGCTGCGCATCCTGCTCGCGGACGGCCCGGAGGCGGTGCGGGCGCTCGATCCGGCCCACCCACCGACCGCGCCCACCGCGCCGGGCGCGGACCGGGCGCCGGAACTCCTGGACCGGTTCGCCGCCGACCTCGCGGCGCTGCAAGCGTACCTGCCGCGGGGCGGCGGCTCGAACAACTGGTGCGTCTCGGGCACGCGCACGGCATCGGGGAAGCCGCTCCTCGCGAGCGACCCGCACCTCGCGCCCAGCGCCCCGCCGCCGTGGTACTTGGCGCACGTTCGCACACCCGATTGGGAGGTCGCGGGCGCGGGCCTCGCCGGGACGCCCGGGGTTGCCATCGGGCACAACGGGTTCGCGGCCTGGGGCGTCACCGCCGGGTTGACCGACAACACGGACCTGTTCATTGAAACGCTCGGCCCCGACGGGCGCTCGGTGCGCCAACCCGACGGCACGTTCGCCCCCTGCGAGGTGGTGCGCGAGGTCATCCGCATCAAAGGCGCCGCCGATGTCGCCGAAGAGGTGCTGGTCACGCCCCGCGGGCCGCTGCTGACGCCGATTCTGTCCGATACGAAACTCGCGATCTCGCTCTCCGCGATCTGGCTCCAGCCGCGCCCGATTGAAGGGTTCCTCACGTCCCCGGTTGCGCGCTCGTTCGATGAGTTCCGCGCGCCGTTCGCGGCGTGGCCGGTGCTCCCGTTGAACCTGCTTTACGCGGATGCCAGCGGGACGATCGGCTGGCAACTCGTGGGCGAGTTGCCGCGGCGCAAGGGCGGTTCCGAGTTGCTCCCGCGCCCGGCGGACGTGCCCGATTCGGGCTGGATTGGCACGGTCCCGTTTACGGACATGCCGTTTCGGACGAACCCCGCGTGCGGCTACCTGGCGACCGCAAACGACGACCCAGCGGGATGGGCGGACGGACCCCTCCCCAACCCCTCCCCTCAAAAGGGAGGGGGAGAAGAAGCCATTGCGGCACCGTCAACGGAGACCGGGGCGGTTTCTGCTGAAAGCCCCTCCCTTCTGAGGGGAGGGGTTGGGGAGGGGTTCTTCGGCGCCGACTTCGTTGATGCGTACCGGGCACAGCGCATTCGTGAGCTGCTCGCCGCGCGCGACTCCGGTTGGACCCTGGCGGAACTGGCCGCGGTCCAACTCGACGTGCAGTCGCTCCCGTGGCGCGAAATGCGAGACATCGTGTTGGCGCTCGCGCCGACGGACCCCGACGCGCGCGACGCGCTGAAGCTCCTGTACGAATGGGACGGCCGCGTTCACACGGAATCGTCCGCGGCGGCGGTGTTCGAGCTGTTCCTGTCCGAAATGTGCGTCCGCGTGGCGAAAGCGAAGGCGCCGCGGTCGTGGATGGCGGCGGTCGGTGAGGGGGCCATCGGCATCACGCCGTACAACCTGTTTTCCGACCGTCGCACCGCGCACCTCGTGCGGTTGTTGCGCGAGCGGCCCAAAAATTGGTTCGCGTCCTGGTCCGCCGAGATGGAATCCGCCCTCACCAGTACGGTGCGGACGCTCCGGCGCGAAGCGGGGCCGGGGCCGGGGTTCTGGGCGTGGGGGCACCTGCGCCAGTTGCTCCTCGAACACCCCCTGTTCGGGAAGCACAAGTGGCTGGGCGCGGCGTTCAACCTCGGGCCGTTCCCGTGGGGCGGGGACGGCAACACCGTGAGCCAGGCGGGGGCGCGCCCGGCCGAGCCGACCGCGTTCACGCACAACATGGCGAACCTGCGCACCGCGTTCGACCTGAACGACCTGTCGAAGAGCACGTTCGTGCTGTGCGGCGGGCAGAGCGGGAACCCGCTGTCGCCGCACCACGCGGACCAACTCCCGCTCTGGTTGCGGGGCGAGTCCTTCACGATGCCCTGGGATCAGGCCGACGTGATCCGCGCCGCGGTCACCACGATGCGCCTGCTCCCGACCGGGTGAGCGAACAGAGGCGGAAATTGTTCGGCCGCAAAGCTAACCTCGGCCCGCTCTTGCGCAATTGTTCTCGGACGGCGCGAGAACCGGCGGTCTGCCGGTGTGCGCGGCGGACTTCTTTCTTTTCAGTGGCGCGGGGGAGGTTCACGAAGCGAAGAAGATTGGACGAAGATTTCTCTTGTACCCGGTTGAACCGCACGAGAGACTTTGTTCAATTCCGACCGGTTGGATCAGAACGTACCCTGCACCACAACCGACCTTACACCCCGCCGGCTGCTTTTCCGCCAGAAGCTTGATCCCCGAGCCGAGACGCTGCCATGTTCTCCCGTCGCTTCTTCTACGTCGTTGCCGCTTGCCTCGCTATTAACGGGGGGCGCGCTGTGGCCGGAGCGGACGAGGGGGGCACGCGCGAGGCACCCGCCGCGGTCGCTCTCCCGACCGGCGGCAAGGTGAAGCGCGTGGACTTCGAGCGGCACATCATGGGCCTCGTCTCAAAGGTCGGGTGCAACTCGGGGAGCTGTCACGGGTCGTTTCAGGGCAAGAACGGTTTCCGGCTGTCGCTGTTCGGCTACGAACCGGCGATGGATTTCGCCGGGCTCACGCGCGACAACCTCGGGCGGCGCATCAACGTTGTGAAGCCCGATGAGAGCCTGCTGCTGCTGAAGTCCACCGGCCAAACGTACCACGATGGCGGGATGCGGTTCGGCAAGGGCGGCTGGGTGTACAACGTGTTCCGTGAGTGGATCCGCACCGGGGCGCAGTGGACCCCCGGGAGCGGCGAAATCAAGGAACTGACCGTCACCCCGGGCGATTTTGCTCTCCTGAGTGACGCCAAAACCAAGCAGGTCACCGTTACCGCGGCGTTCACCGACGGCACCGCCGAAGACATCACCCCGTTTTGCGATTTCAAGATCACCGATGACGCCATTGCGACCGTATCGCCCCTCGGGCTGCTCACACCGAAGCAGCCGGGCGACGCGGGCCTCACCGTGCTGTACCGCGGGAGCGTGAAGGCCATTCGCGTTCTCGTGCCGTCGCCGGTGC
>DASWYH010000194.1:0-9269 GCA_036405095.1 Gemmata sp.
CGAACAGCGCGCCGAAAACGGGCGACCCGGATTCGTGCCCCACCTGCGGGCGCAAGATCCCCGGCACCCGCGGCGCGCGGTACTGCATGGTGTGTGACAAGACGTTTTGAGCGCCCCCGAGCCAACAATACATCCCCGGACCGAACCCGTTACGAGGAGCTGTGCCTGTGCCCTACGACATGCAAATTGACCGCTCGAACCCCGGGTGCATCGTGTTCCTGGTGGACCTGTCCAACTCGATGCTGGACGGGATCGCCGGGACGCAGCGCGCCAAGATGGACACGGTTTCGACCGCGATCAACCGGTTCTTTCAGGAACTCATCACGAGCTGCGAAAAGGGCGAGGAGAAGCCCCGGAACTACTTCGACGTGGGCCTGATCGGGTACACCACCGACGCCAACGGGGTCGCGATCGTGCGCCCGCTGTTCCAGTTGGGGCTGGCCGGGCGCGACCTCGTGAGCATCAGCGAGCTGTACGACAGCCCGCTGGAGATCGAGCAGCGCCGCAAGAAGGAGTTCGTGGACGACGGCGCCGGCGGGCTCACCGAGGTGGAGCGCCAGATCGCGTTCCCGGTGTGGTTCCGGTCGCCCCCGCCGGCGGAGATGTTCGGCACCCCGATGTGTACCGCCCTCGCGTACTGCAAACAGGTTCTGGAAGCGTGGATCGCGGCCCACCCGAACAGCTTCCCGCCGATGGTCATCAACCTGACCGACGGCGAGTCCACCGACGGGATGCCGGTCCCGTTCGCCGAAGACCTCAAGGGGCTCGCGACCGGCGACGGGAACGTGCTCCTGTTCAACTGCCACCTGTCGGGGCGCGACGCGCAACCCGTGTTCCTGCCGCCGGCCGAGGGGCTGCTCCCGGACGAGTACGCGCGCGACCTGTTCGGCATGTCCAGCCCGCTGCCCGACAAGCTGCGCCACATGGCCGAGGTGAAGGGCATTTCGGCCCCGCTCGGGTGCAAGGCGATGGCGTTCAACGCGGACGCGGTGAGCCTGCTGAAGCTGCTGAACGTGGGCACGCAGGTGGTCGCGGCGGCCACGCTGCCCCCGCACCTCCGCTAGGCGGGTCAGTGGTCAGTGGTCAGTGGTCAGTGAGCAGAACCGACGAGAAGTAACCACCGCGGGTTGAAGGGTACACGGAACGGCCTTCACTCCGAACTGACCACTGACCACTGACCGCTACTCACTGACGACTGGCCACTAGGTCTTATTGATAAGCGATCGCGCAGGAGACCGATGGACCCGACCCCCGCCGAGCCGCCGCCCGGTTGCCTCGTACTGCTGCTGCGCCTCTCGGCCGGGATGACCTGCGACGTGGTCACCCCGCGCGGAGAGACGCCGGCGCTCGTCGCCGCGCGCTTCCTGGCCGACGACCTGATCGAGGGGCTGGTGAACACCGCCGCGGTCGGCTACGCGGTCGGGGCCGTCGACGTTGCCGTTCTCGGTTACCACACGTCCGGAGCCGGCGCCCCGCACCTCGCCTCGCTCCTGCCCGACGGGGACCACCGGCCGCGGTTCGTCCCGCTCGCGCAGGTGTGCGACATGCCCGCCGTGGCGCGCGGGGGCGAAGGGCAGCCGCGGAAGTGGGCGGTGCTGCCCGAGCCCGCGGGCGAGCCGTGTGCCGCGGCGGCGCTGGCGGGCGTGTACCAGATGGTCGCGGTGTGGCTCACCGGGCGCTATTCGAGCCGCCCGCCGGTCGTGATCCACTGCGCCGGCGCCGACGGGTTCGACGCCGCCTATTTTCGCGTGGCCCGCTCACTCAACCGGCTCGCCACCGCGCACGGCCCGGTGCGGCTGATGCACTACGTGTTCGACCCGCAGCCCGGGGCCGAGGTGCGCGAGCGCCTCGCGGCCGTTTCCGCGGATCTGCCGACCCGGCGCGCGGTGTTCCTCAACGAGTGGGACATCGGCGACCCGTGGGAACTCCTCTTCGCCTACGCGCCGCAAGAAGACGGTGCGGGGTGGGGCGCCGCGGGGCCGGGGTTCGCCCGCGCGTGCGCGATGTGGGCGCAGAAGATGGGCAACACGCCCGAACAGTGGGAGGACGCCTATTCGCTTGATGAGACGAACGGCGCCGCGGCCATCGCCGACGGGGCCAGCTCCGGCATCTATTGCAGCATCTGGGCGCAGCAACTGAGCCAGCGGTTCCTCACCGACCGGCCCGACGCCCGCGACCCCGTCGCGCTCAACAGGTGGGTGAACGGGCTGCGCACCGAGTGGCGCACCGCGATCAACTACAGCAACCTGAACTGGTCGAAGCAGGCGAAGGTCGATCAGGTCGGCGCCGCCGCCACGCTGTTGGGCCTGGAACTCGGACCCGCGGGCCCGAGCGGCGCCCGCCCGTGGCGCGCGTGCGCGGTCGGGGACGCGAGCCTGTTCTGGGTGCGCCGGGGGGAGCTGCTCGCGACGTTCCCGGTGGTGGCCGCCGACCAGTTCGGGTCCGCGCCGCTGCTCGTGCGGTCGAACCCCGGGTTCCGCACGGTCGCCGTTGCCGCCGCGGGCACCTGCGAACCGGGCGACCGGTTCGTGCTCGCAACCGATGCGGTCGCGGCGCGCCTGTTCAAGAGCACCCAGGGCGGCTCCGGGGTCGATTGGGGCCGGTTCGAGGCGCTCCCCGAAGACGAGTGGCGCGCCGAACTGGACGTGCTGCGCCGCGGGAACGACATGGTGAACGACGACTGCACGCTCGTCGTCCTTCGCGTCAACGGGGGCGATGCGGGCGCGGCGGACGAGCTCCCGTTAGCCGCGGGAGCCCCCGAGGGTGCCGGCGCCCTTGGCGAAAGCGCCCCCACTGAGAACCCGGACCCGCCCGCGAGCGCACAACCGGTCACCGGTGCGCCGGAGGGCGAAGAGGTTATCGCGGCCGGCGCCGGCGACCTGATGATCGATTTGCAACACGATCCGCCGGCCCCAGAACCGGACCCGCAACCGCCGGCCGGCCGGGACGATTCCCAGGAACCGACGGACCCCATTGCCTGACATCCGCGAGGGACCCATGAACCCGTTCCGCTCCCCGTTCGGCTCGTTCGCGCTGGCCGCCGCGCTCGCGGGGTTCGCCCCCGGCGCGGCCCGCGCCCAGACCGAAATTGCGGCCACGGTTCAAAAGAAGCTCGCCAGCGGCACCGACGCGCAAAAGCGGCTCCGCGTGGACGACCTCACCGACGCGGGCGGGAAGCTGAAGCTCACCGGCGTGTACCTCGACGCGCCGGCGGCGAAAGAAGGAGCCCCGACCGCGTTCGAGGTCGCCCAGGAGGAGGTCGCGAAGGTGGTGCGCGAGGTGCGCAACAGCGACGCGGCTCAACTGGACTGGTCCGGCGTCAAGAAGGTCGCCGAGAAGGACCACCCGCACGTCGTGCTCCAGCGCGCGGCCAACGCGGCCGGAGCAACGGGCGCGAAGGGCGCGGACCGGTGCCTGTTTGCGGCGAGCCGGTTCGGCCCGACGGGTGCGGTGGTTCTCTCCGGGACGCGCGGCAAAGACGAAGCCGCCGCCGGGTGGGTCGCGGGCGCGATTGCGGAACACCTCGCGAAGCACCCGGCCGTCCGGACCGTGTCCGAAAAGCCGCTCGTTACCGATGAGCTGAAGGCCGCCGAGTGGAAGCTCACCCCGGCCGACGTTCAGAAGCTGCTCTCGTCTTCAACCGACGCCGCCACGCGCAGGCTCCGCGCGGACCGCGTGTACCTCGTCTACGACGCCGAGAACCCAGACCCGGCGGTTCGGTTCACGACCCTTCATCTCACGCTCGAAGGCGTCCGGCTCGGCGAAGACGCGGTCAACACCGGGGGCATCCCGGATGCGTGCCGCAAGCGGTGGCCGGAACTGTTCACCGGCGGGCCGCGGGTGCTGGTCGATCTCAAACCGCTCCTGGGCCCGGGCATCCCCGATTTCGCCGCCAAGCTCCAAACCGCGGTTGCGAGCAAGCCGGCACTCGACGGCGTCCGCGTGGATGCGGGTTCGGAGTTCGGCGCGGACGGGAGCCTGGCGCTTGCGGGCGTTCAGCCCGGCCTTTCGGCCGCGGCCGAGAAGGAACTGGGCGCAACGTACCGCGCCGTCCTCCAAGAGTTCATCGACAAAGCCGATGCGGCCTCGAACCGGTACAAGCGCCTCAGTGAGAGCCCGCTCTCGACAAAGAAAATGGGACCGGTCGCAACCAAGAAGTTGCTCCGCGAACTGCGCACATGGGCCGCAGACACGATGGACGATGCCCGGATATCGCGGGTGTACTTCGGGGCCGACGGGGCGCTGAAGCTGGAGGCCAAGACGGTGACCAGGGGCGAGGGCGAACTGGTCCGGCGGAAGTTCCAAGAGCTGTCCGCGAAGCTCCTCGGCCCGCCGGCGCCCAAAGGCGATTCGCGGTCGGTCGCCCCCGCTGATGGGCTGGTCCTCATCCGCGCGATGGTGCAACCGCCGGCCGCCGGCGACCCGACGACCTTCGGCGCGAGCCTCACCGCGCACCTGCGCAAAGAAGTGGCCGGCGACCAGAAGAAGTGGAACGGGGTTCTCATCGAGCGCGGGCTCTTCGACGAGGACAACCGGTTCACGCTCCGGGGCGTGGTGGACAGTGCGAAGCAGAACGACGAACTCGCGAAGCTGCTGGACGCGCTGAGGGCCGATCCGAAGTGGGCCGCGTTCTTCGAGGTCGCTCCGAACAAACCGGCGCTGGACGTGGTGCCGCTCAGCGACCTGCTCGAACGGGTGAAGCGCGTCGCACCCGCGTATCCGGAGTTCGACGGCATCCGCATCGAGTCGGCCCGCTACGACGCGAACGTGAACCTGATCTTCGAGGCCACCGCCACCGCGGCGAAGCTCGACGGTGCGGCGGCCACGCGGCTCGCGAAGCTGATCCGCGAGCACAAGGACTACAGGCGCCGTGCCCCGGCCGACAAACAGGTGAAGATCGTTCGCGTGGGCGGGCCTGTTGCGGCGGACACGGAAGAGAGCGGGTTCAGCGTCGCATACGGCGCGAAGCTGCTCGAAGGTGCGGACGGGAAGAAAACGCGGGCGTGGCTGGACAGCGCGCTGTTGCACTACCCGAACGAGTCCGGCGTGTGGTATCTGAGCGCGTACTATCACCACATGAAGGGCGACGCGGAGTTGGTGCGCCGCGACCTGTTCCGGATGATCGCGCTGGAGGGGCCGCTGGGGCCGAACGGCGCGGCCCAGCGCAAGCGCCGGTACGACGCGGCGAAGAACCTGCAAGGTAAGGAGCGGAACGAACTCGATGCGCTGTGGATCGAGTACCTCCGCGAGGTGAAGGACGGGGCCAAGCCCATCACGCTGACGAAGGAAAAGTAACGCGGGCTGTGATCGGGTCGGGAACGCACAGGAACAGGACCGCGGCGGGCCGAAGAACACTCCCGAGCGTGCCCGTTCGCCCCGCGAGCGTGGGGCGCCTCCCTGACAGGCGCTATCCGTCTGCTCCACGGTGTGCCGCTTCGCGAACGGCACACGCGGCCACACCCGATTGGCTTGAAGAGTACCTGTTCGCTCCCGGATCAATCCATGAACACCGGCGACGCGCTGCTCCGCGCCTGTTTGGACAACCCGGACGATGACTTCCCTCGCCTCGTTTATGCCGACTGGTTGCAGGAAAACGACGCCCCCGAGCGTGCCGAGTTTATCCGCCTACAACTCGTGATCGCCCGCCACTGGCACACCGGCGACATCCCGGCGGGCGTCGAGGACCGTGAAGCCGAGTTACGTTCGGCCCATGAGGAGGACTGGAACCCGCTGCCACCGGCGCTGAGAGACGCGGGCTACTTCGATCGTGGCTTCATCGACCACGTGAGCGTATCGACGGACGAAGAAGCCGCGGCCGTGGCCCTCTGTCCCGAGGTGCTCTGCGTCTCAGTGGGGGGCGAGAACTTCACCGATGTGGGACTCGCTCACCTCGCGACCCTTCCGTTCCTGATGGAACTGGCGCTCCACACCGCCGCCGTCACGGGCGAGGGGATGCGGGTTCTGGCGCGACACCCGCGGCTCCGGCGGATCGAAATCAACTGCACCCACGCCATGAGCCCGTGGTTGTACTACCTCCGCGATACGCCCCGGTTGGTCCGTGTCCGCGGGTACTCCACCTCGCGCCACGAGGCCGCACCCGAAGAATGGGCCGCGTGGGAAGCGGCCCGGGCGGAACGGTTCCGGCGGCTGTCGAGCGAAGACCAGCAGCGCGCCGCCCGTGCGTTCTTGTTTGACGAGATCGAGTACAGTGGGTGGAAGAGAGATGGTTGTCTGCGGCTCATCCAGTGCCACATTACGGACGCCGACGTTGAGTTGCTCGGGGCGCTCCCCGGCGTGCAGAATTTGAACCTGTACGATACCGCGATCACGAGCCGGGGGTTACGGTTCCTTTCGAAACATACCGGGCTGCACACCTTGGGGCTTGGGCACAACGCCATCGACAATCTGGACGATTTGGCCCGAATGACCCAACTTCGGGAGCTCAGTCTCATCGGCATGGGCTCGTACCGCAACGGCCAATACGAACAGACACTAGCCGACGCGGGAACCGCTGCGCTTTCGGCCCTGACGGGCCTCGAAGCCCTCGATTTGAGTTTCAATCCGATCACCGACGTGACGCTCGCGCGCCTCGCCGGGTTGAGCAACCTTCGCAAACTCGACCTGGAAGAAACCCTCATCACCGATGCCGGCCTGCTCCACCTCCGGGGCCTGAAGAACCTTGAGCACCTGAGTCTCAAATACACACAGGTTACGGCTGCGGGCGCGCGCAAGTTGCGCACCTGCCTCCCCAAAGTGAAGGTCAAGTTGAAGCCACGGCCACAGCCTTAATGCAGCGCGGCGCCAATCCAGTAGTTTCAAGTTGGGCAGCGGAGGGCGCGTGTTCCACCTCTCCCCCAAGCTCGTTGGGGGAGAGGTCACGGTCTTGTCGGTTTCGACAAGACCGTGGGTGAGGGGGGCCGACACGCATCTCGGACCGGCCACGCCGCGCGCAATCGCTACCGGACCACATGAGCCCGTGCCAACTTCTGAGGGGGACACGTGGTTCCCCCTCACCCGCAAGCGTGTCGAAGCCAACACGCTTGCGCCCTCTCCCCCGCTGAGCGGGGGAGAGGTGAAACGAACCGGCCCACGGCATCCCCCACACAACCAACTTGAAACTGCTGCAATCCGTGTCGGCGCGGTCGGAACCGAGGTGGCGCCTCCCGGGCCGAGCCCCCGGCCGCGATTTCGGGCCACTTGACACCGACTCCCACTCACAAAGCCACACTTATCCGCAACGCCCCTCTGCCCCGGCGGCGGGTCGGTTCCGTATCATCCCTAGATGGTGTCGGGGAACAGCAGGAGTGGCGGACGATGGCGCGGTGGCTGCTGGACTGTCGGCCCGTGTGCGGGCACCCGTGGCGGCTCGGGCTGGCCTCCGAGCCGCACGAACTCGATGCGGTGTTCAAGCTCCGCTACGAGGTGTTCGTCGCCGAGCAGGGCTACCACCACGTCGGCACCGACCGCGGCCCCGGGTTCGACGTGGACCCGTTCGACCGGTGGTGCGACCAACTGTTCCTCTACGACGACGACCGGCAACGGGTGATGGGCACCTACCGCGCGATCAGCGGCGCCCGCGCGCGCGAGCACGGCGGGTTCTACGCCGCGGACGAGTTCGATCTCGCCCCCCTGGAACCGATCGCGGGGCAGATCCTCCAGGGCGGGCGCGCGTGCGTCGCGGCCGATTACCGCAGCTCCCTCGCGTTCCAGTACCTCTCTTACGGAATGGAGCTCCTGCTCCGCGAGTACGGCTGCACGTACCTCCTCGGGGCCGACAGCTTCCGCGCCGACCGGGACGAGCTGAACCGCGTGTACTCGTACCTGAAAGCGTACCGGACCGACCCGGAGTGGGCGGTTCAGCCGTGGCCCCTGAACCGCGTGAGCGGCCTGACGGAGGTGCCGGTGTCGCTCGGCGACGAGCGGACGCTGCCGGAGATCGTTCGTATGGACCTGCGGCTGGGCTTCCTGGCGTGCAGCCCGCCGGTGTGGGACCCCGGGTTCGGGTGCTACGACGTGCTCATGCTGGGCCGCCGCGACCGGCTCACCCGCGCCTACACCGGGGTCGTTCACCGGCTCGAACGGCTGATCGCCGCGAGCCGCCCGCCCGAAACAACGTGAGCGGCACGGGCCGCCGGCACCCACGGCGCAGACGGCACCCGGGTGTTGTGACCGGAGCCGCGGCCGTTCGGTCCGTCGTGTCAAAAACTCTTCGCCCTTCCCCTGTGTGCCCGAGCGGTTCGCCCGCGGGAACGTATAACACGCCTCATGTCACGCAAACCATCGGTTCTCATCACCGGGGCCTCGGGCGAAATCGGTCACGCGCTCATCGCGCGGCTCTCGCACACCGACCCCGACCGCCCCATCGTCACCCTCGACCTGAACCCGCTCCCGCCGGGGCCGGCGAAGCTCGTGAAGCAGGCCGTGAACGGGTCCATCCTCGATAGCGCGCTGCTCGACGGGATCCTCGCGCAGTACGAGGTGGACCGCGTGTACCACCTCGCGGCGCTGCTCTCGACCCGGAGCGAGTTCAGCCCGGCGCTGGCCCACAAGGTGAACGTCGAGGGCACGCTGAACCTGCTCGAGTTCGCGCAGAAGCAGGGCGAGAGCCACGGGCGCCCGGTCGCGTTCTTCTACCCGTCCAGCATCGCGGCGTTCGGCCTCCCGAGCCGGGAGGTGAAGGCCCGGGCCGGCAAGGTGAAGGAGGACGACTACAACGTGCCGACCACCATGTACGGCGCGAACAAGCTGTACTGCGAGCACCTCGGGCGCTACTACGCGCGGCACTTCAAGCAGCTCGCCGCGGAGCTGATGAGCGGGAAGGTCGATTTCCGGTGCATCCGGTTCCCCGGGCTGATCTCGGCCGAAACGGTCCCCAGCGGCGGCACCAGCGACTACGCCCCCGAGATGATCCACGCCGCCGCGAGCGGCCAGCCGTATGCGTGCTTCGTGCGGCCCGACACGCGCATCCCCTTTATGGCGATGCCGGACGCGGTCGATGCGATCTTCCACCTCATGGAAGCGCCGCGCGCGGCCCTCACGCGCACCGTCTACAACATCGGCGCGTTCGCCCCGAGCGCGGCGGAAATCGAAGAGGTGGTCCACGCCGCGTTCCCGAACGCCGACATGAGCACCCAGGTGGACGAGAAGCGGCAGGGGATCGTGGACTCGTGGCCCGCGGACGTCAACGACACCGCGGCCCGGGAGGATTGGGGGCACCGCCCGGTGTACGGGTTCGCCTCGGCGTTCGGCGAGTACCTCATCCCGAGCAT
>DASWYH010000195.1:0-7559 GCA_036405095.1 Gemmata sp.
GGGCCGTTTTGTATCCTGCGAACCTTCGTGAGCGGCGGCTGTCCTTGTGTGTGGAAGGGCAAGCCGATTGGCTGACGGCACTCGTCTCGAAAACGAGCGAAGCTCACGCTCTTGCGGGTTCAACTCCCGCCCCTTCCGCTCGGCCTCGTGGTCCAACGGCTCACGACGCGCGGATGACTCCCGCGAGACGAAGGTTCGACTCCTTCCGAGGCCACACTTCGGGTTAAAGGCCACCACGTCAGTGCGTCAAAAGTTACAATGCGGCTCCGGGGGCCGAGTCCGCAGCTTTTGACCAAATTCGTTGCGATATTTCGAACTCGATAATATTTTGAATGTAACAACGGATTCTGGGGCGGGTGATGTCGCTTGCTCGTACTGTAGGTTTAGGCTACAGTCGGGGTGTATTGGGTCCGGGACCGCGGACCGGTTTCCTGACCGGAGCGCGTTTTCCAACATTCAAATTGTACAGAATGCGCCCGGTCCTGTTGCTCGTCTTCTCCTTGTTGTGAGCCGCTGATAAAAGCCCTTTCCCGTCGGACTGCCTTCACGCTGATCGAACTCCTCGTGGTGATCGCGATTATTGCGATCCTGATCGGGCTGCTCTTGCCCGCCGTTCAGAAGGTGCGCGAGGCCGCCGCCCGCATGAGCTGTCAGAACAACCTCAAACAACTGGGGCTCGCGCTGCACAATTACCACGATACCAACAGCAAGCTCCCGCCCGGCGCTGCCAACGACCAGGCCGCGTTCGGCGGCTCCGGTTCCGGCGGCACCCAGTGGGGTAGCAGTTGGATGGTGTACATCCTCCCGCACATCGAACAGACCGCGCTCTACAGCAAGTGGCAGTTCAGCGGTAACTCGGGTGCCTTCAGCGCTACCAACAACGCCGCCGCGAACGGGGGGCAGATCAAGACCTTTTTCTGCCCCTCCTCGCCGCTGACTAAAGGCCCGTCAACGAATAATGCCAGTGCCTCCGATGCCAACTACGTGGGCATCTCGGGTGCGGCCAACGGTCTGATTCCGGGCTACACCGAGTCGCGGATCAACCAGTTACCGTGCGCGGGCGTTGTCGGCGGCGGGGTACTCGTTCCCAACGGTCAGATCACGCTCGTAGGGATCAGTGACGGCACCAGCAACACGATGGCGATCAGCGAACAGAGTAACTACTTGAAGGGCACTGCCGGGGCCAAGCAGGAGTGGCGCGAGCCAGATTTGGGGCTGGTATCTCGGGGTGAAATCGCCGGGCACCCCGCCGAACTTTGACAACAACGGCAGCGACAACCGCGAACCCAACCTGATGACCATTCGGTACGCGGCCAACTTCACCCCGTCGGGCGGCTGGACCAGCGACATCAACGGTGTGGGCGTCGGGTTCAGCGGGAACTGCGTCGGGGCCAACATCCCCATGAACTCGACCCACTCGGGCGGTGCGAACGTGGTGTTCGCCGACGGCTCGGTGCGGTTCGTGTCCGATGCGACCCCGCTGGTGACTTTGGGGCAACTCGCGACCCGCGATGACGCCACCGTTATCGCCAACTACTAATCGGTTCTCGGTTCGATCGCGTGCGGGCGTACCTCACACCTGTGGGGCGCGCCCCACGGCCAACGCGTACTTAATCGCCTTGTAAAGTCAGGACTTCGTCGAGGAACTGTGTATTCATCAGGCAGCGGATCATCTTGCCTGTACTTGTTTAGCGCCCCCCTGACACCAAGTAGTGGACCGGCGGTGGATCTGGTAACATCCCGGTATGGATGAGCCCGCGTGTCCCGGTTGCCGGGATCTCTCCAAGCAGGTTGCCGAACTCACGGCCCGGGTCGCGGAACTGACCCGGAAGTTGGACGAGGCCACGCGCGCCGGCAAGCGTCAAGCCGCCCCGTTCCGCAAGGGGCCACCGAAGCCCGACCCGAAAACGCCCGGCCGCAAATCGGGCGGCGCGCACGGGACCCACGGGCACCGCCCACCGCCATCATCCGAACAGGCTGTCGAGTGCCATGAGGCCCACCTACCCGACGCGTGCCCGCACTGCCAGGGCCACCTCGTGGAGACCGGCACGGCCGACCAGTTCCAGACCGAGATCCCGCGCCGGCCCCTGATCCGCAAGTTCCGTGTTCACATCGGCCGGTGCAACGGGTGTGGCCAGCGGACCCAGGGCCGGCACCCGCTCCAGACGTCCGACGCCCTGGGCGCCGCGGCCAGCCAGATCGGCCCCGATGCCCAGGCCGCGGCGGCGATCCTGCACACCCAGATGGGGTTGTCGCACGGCAAGGTTGCGGCCGTGTTCCGAACCCTGTTCGGGATCACACTCACCCGCGGGGCCAGTGCCCAGATCGGGCTCCGGGCCGCGGCCCGCCTGGAACCGGACTACCAACTCGTCCTGGGTGACATGCGGGTGTCCGAGCAGGTCGCGGCGGATGAGACGGGGTGGCGGATCGGAGGGCATCCGGCCTGGCTCCACGCGTGGGTCGGTGACCGGGCCACCGGGTACGCCATCGACTCACAACGGAGTGCCGACGTCCTGAAGCGGGTCATCGGCCGGGACTGGGCGGGCGTCCTGAGCCACGATGGATTCTCCTCGTACGACCGGTTCGAGGGGGCCATCCACCAGCAATGCCTGGCCCACGTGCTGTACCGCGCGCGGGTTCTACTGGACCGCGCCACCGGCGGGGCCGTACAGTTCCCGCGGCAGGTGATCGCGCTGTTCACCGAGGCGATCCACTGGCGCAACATGTACGCCCTCGGGACGTGGACCGAGGCCCGACTCGACGCGCACCGGTCGCCGTTCGACGACCGCCTGCTGGAATTGGTGACCCGGCCCCGGGTGGTGCCCGCATACGTGACCCTGGCGAAGCACCTCCGCAACCACTTCGAGGCGTGGTTCACGTTCGTGTTCGATCCCCGGATCGAGCCGACCAACGGGAAGGCCGAACAGGCCATCCGCCCGGCCGTGGTGAACCGCAAGGTATGGGGCGGGAACCGCACGGCCGTGGGTGCCCGGGCCCAAGGCGTGTTGATGTCCGTGTTCGAGACGGGACGCCGTCAGGCCCTCTCGATCGTGGATCACGTCAGTCGGACACTGCGGTGGTTCGGAAACCGGGTGCTACCCCGACCCGTGCTGCTGCCGGGGCGCTAAACAAGTACTCTTGCCTCGGATGCTATCTTTGATGGGATGGCGTTTCAGTAGGGTGACGGCGAACCGTCGGAGCCAGCTCAGGTTGTTCGCCAGGATCCGCTCCCGTGTGCGGCTCTCGTCCTCACGGAACGTGACGTCCAGAACCCAGTGCATCGACTCGATGCCCCAGTGACCACGAACCACTTCGCCGAACCGTTTGCCGCTCAGGAACCGGCTCAGCATGTAGTACCGCACCTCGTCACTCTGGCTCCCGTCGGCGTGCGTGGTGATCCGCACCGCCGTGCCGATGGCCTTGATCCACGGCCACTCGCCCTTGGCCGCGAAGTCGGGTGGGACTTGGGCCACGAAGTAGAACCGCTCGTCCCGCCGCCCGTGCCCCCGGTCCTGGGTCTGGTAGGTCCGGTGCTTGAGGGCTTCCAACTCGCCTTCCAGGTGCTTCTCGACGAGCGCTCCGATGGCCCCGGAGAGCTTCGGCTGGTTGTCCTTCACGGCGATCACGAAGTCGCCTCCTCCCGCAACGATGTCACGGGCAATCTCCTCCTGGCACCCCATGGCATCGATCGTGATCAACGTCTTGTGGAGCTCGATCTGCTTGAGGAGTTGGGGGATGGCGGTGATCTCGTTGGACTTCTCCTCGGTCGCCACTTGGCCCAAGGCGACCCCGTGCTCGCTGGCCCAGGCGCTGACGATGTGCAACGGGCCCAGACCATTGGACCCGTCGTGGGACCGCCGGAGGGTTTTGCCGTCGATGGCCACGAGCCGAGCCGGGTCGCCGCCGTCGGTCGCAATGGCACTGGCGATCCAGTCCCGGAAGCACGCCTGGAACGCTTCGGGCCGGAGGGCCATGAGCAGGTTGCGGATGCAATCGCGTGAGGGGATGCCGTTGGGGAGCGTCAGGAACTCGTTGAGCCAATCGGCCCGATTGGTGGCCCAGCGGCGAATGGCCGTCGGTCCGTCACAACCACAGACCAGGCCACACACCGCGATCACGACGATGTCGATGAACAGGTGCTTGCGGTTCTGAGTATGTCGGGGGTCGGGCAGGGACTCAAAATAGGAACCGATCGATTCAACGGTGATCCGCTTGGTCGCCATGGGTCGCACCGGGCTTCAGACGGGAACGGGCCCACGCGCGGGCGGCGTGAGAACCACTGCCCAAGTGGTAGAACGGCGCGGGACCGCGCGCAAGTCCACGCAACTTCCCCAGCCGCGCGCGTTGACCGTGGGGCGCGCCCGCACGCGATTTCTCTCCCTCAACTTGCACCGGAAACCTCGTTCACCCGCGATACAACACGAGCGCAACGCTCACTGCAACCGTTACTGCCGGCGGTCCGCACACGTTCAAGTTCGACGTAAAGAGCAAGTGATTCGAGGCGCAGAAATCGTACCCCGGGTGAAACAATCCGGGGCGCGGTGTTCGGTTACTTGGCCGCGTCACACACGAGCGTTGCATAGCTGCGGATCTCGTCGTACTTCTTACCCGCGTGCTCGCCGGCCTTTGCCTCGGAGCGCTTGGCGTACACCCCGTACCGCCCGGCGGCGTCGAACACCGGTGTGTAACCCTCCTTGTCCGTGGACACCGCTTTCTTCGTGCCGCCGGGGAGCATGACGGTGACTTCCGAATCCGCAACCGGTTTCCCGGCGGCCAGCACCTGGAACCGTAGCGCCCCGGTCTTGCCTTCGGCGACCACTTCCAAGCCCAGTTTCTCGCCAACCGGCTTTGCGGTCGCGGCTCCGATCACCGCTTTGGGGAAGTAGGTCAGCTTGAACGGCTTCGCGTCGCCCTTTTGCAGGACGCCGTAGTCCGTAACGCCGTACACGATGCGGTCGCCGCTGCCGGGCACATTGACCGCGTAGAACCCGTCGCCCTTCTTCCACTCGACCGCGGACTCTTTGCCGGTTGAATCGCGGAGCGTGAGCTTGGTGTTCGCGATCTTCTCGATGTTCACCGCTGTGTCCGGTTCCAGGCTGTCGCTGAACACCACTTTTGCAGCGTCACCCTTCGCGCCGGGCACGATGAACGGGAAGTGCGCGTGCGACAGCCCGACAGCGAACAGCGCGACCACCATGGCCCCGGTCATGCGGTACATGTGCTTCTCCTGAAGGTGCCCGGCCACTCCGGGCCGGTACGAACTGTTGTAGCGAGCGGCGCGCAGGTACTCACGCGGTGCCGGTTGCGGACCGGACGAGCAGGTCCGGGATGTCGTGTGCGGTGCCGCGCACGGTGACCCTCTTGAAGGGCCATTCCGAAGTCGGGGTGACCGGTTCGTAACCGGTCTCGGTGACGAGCACCGTGTCCGCGCACGCGGCCGGCCCGACCCGGGGTTGCCACACCACGGCCTGGCCCGCAACGAGCGGTTCGTCGGCGCCCGCGCGGCGCAACTCTTCGGCCGGGAAGCGCCCGGCCCCGTACCCTGGCTGGCTCAACCGGGCGTCGAACTCGAACGGGGTGTTGGCGAGGAGGATGCCGGTTGCGTCCGCCGCCGGCGCGACCGCGGCCCCCGGCTTCGTAAACGAGCGGTACACGGCGGCCAGTTTCAGCGCGAGGTCGAACCCGGTGCGGAACTCGTCCGGTGGGGCGCCGAAGCCCACCGAACGGGCGGCGGTTGCGAACAGCCCGTCGCGCTGCCCGGTCGCTTGAATCGTGCAGGTGTGCTGAACGAGAGCGGACGTGAACCCGGCGCGCCGGAACTTGGCCCCGCGCGCATCGGCAACAACACTCAGAACCGCGGGTTCGATCCCGCGGTGCAAGAGCCGGTGCCCGAGCTGGCCCGCGATCTCTTCTTCACTTTCGCCGGGCAGGCACCCGCGCGCGGTCGCTTCCACCGCGTGCGCTACCCCGGCCCCGAGTTCGTGATACTGTTCCTGCTCGAACGGGGAGAGAGCCCGGAGCAGCGGGCGGAGCCGGTCGTTGGCCAACGGCACACTCGGGAACGGCCGGTCCGCCGCGACCCTGCGCCCGGTGGTGACGTTGAACAGCAGCTCCGAGCGCCCGCCGTCCCACGGCCACTCCTTGAGCTGGAACCCGAGCTGGTCGAGTTCCTCATCAAAGAGGCGCTGGGTGTCCACGTTCGAGCACAGGAGCCACCGCTGCCGGCCGTTCGTGAAGACCCCCGGGCGCTCCGAGTCCGCAACGAGGCCGCGGGCGCTTAACCCCGCGGTGAACCACGCCACGTGGGCGGGCATCAGCAGAACGACGGCCTCGCACTGCATCTCCGCGAGCACCCCGGCGACGAGGGCCTGCTTCGCCTCGATGTCCGCGCGCCGCCGGGCGAGGTGTTCGGCGCTCACTTGATTTTCTGGAGCCATGTCGTGATGACCTTCGACACCTCGGCCAACTGTTCCCCGGAGACCTTGTCCGCGGTGTCCGTGAGCTTGTGCCAGTGTGCGTAATCGAAGTCGATCACGTCCACGGTCGGGATGCCGACGCGGTTGAGGGCCAGGTGATCGTCCTGGACCGTGTGGCCCTCTTCGTATTTGAACGACTTCGCCCCGACTGCCTTTGCGACGCCCCAGATTTGATCGACCAGCGGCTTCGCGGCCTCGAAGGAGTACCCCTCCACTTTCAGTTCCGCGTTCTTCCCGGCGAACAGGTCGAACAGGATGCCGGCTTCGTACTTGAACTGGCGCTTGTCCTTCGACTTCAGGTATTCGTCGGCGAAGTGGTCGGAGCCGATGAAGTAGCGGTCGCCGCCCCCCATCCGGTCGGTCTCGAACACGAACTCCTCGCCATCGAACAGGATGAAGTCCACCCCGTATTCGCACTTCAGGCCCTTCATGTGGTGGCCGAGCTCCATCATGAACGCGACCCCGCTGGTGCCGTCGTTGGCGCTCACGAACGGCTTGGTCCAGTTCCGGGGGTTGGCCTCCTGATCCGCAATGGGCCGGGTGTCGTAGTGCGTGCAGAGGAGCACCCGACGCGCCTTCTGCGGGTTCCACGAGATGACGAGGTTCACGAAGTCGGTCTGGTTCTTCTGGCTCCTTTGCTTCGCTTTGAACTCTTGCCGGGTGACCGTGGCGCCCAGGTCTTTGAAATGCTTCTCGATCAGTTCCTGCTGCTTTTTCATGCCCTCGCTGGCGCTGATGCGGGGGCCGATGTCGCAGAGCTGCTTGAGGTACTTGAGCGCCCGATCGGGATCGAACTTGACGCTCACGTCCTTCTCTTTGTCGTTGCCGCCGGTGCCGAAGTCGGTTTTCTTCGGGTCGTCCGTCATGGTGGGGAGGTCGGCCTTTTGGGGGTCCGGTGCGGTGCACCCGGTGAGCCACCAGAACGGCCCGATGCCGGCGACCAGTGCCGCCCCGAGTGCCCATCCGAACGCCTGGCTCATGAGATCCTCCGTGTGGAAGAGACACACCCTAACCCCTTCCCGCCAAGGAAGGGGTGTGTCGCGGCGGGCGCCTCGTCAAATGGCTCGCGGGTGTCGGGCGCTT
>DASWYH010000196.1:0-3454 GCA_036405095.1 Gemmata sp.
TACACCAGCATCGGGATGAACCTCAGCATCCTGTGCTATTTCAAGTACCGCGGGTTCTTCCTGAACGAACTGTACGACGGGATGCGGTTGCTCAACATGGACCCCGGGTACACGAAGGTCAACCCGCTGGAGGTGTTCATCCCGTTCGGCATCTCGTTCTACACGTTCGAGGCGATCAGCTACGCGGTGGACGTGTACAAGCGCAAGATCGCACCCGAAACGAGCCTGCCGCGGTTCCTGCTGTTCATCCTGTTCTTCCCGCACCTGGTCGCCGGGCCGATCGTTCGGGCGGGGGACTTCCTCACCCAGACCCGGCGCCCGAAGCGCTGGAACTGGGTCCGGGTGCAGGTCGGCGTTCAACTGTTCCTCGTCGGCGCGTTCAAGAAGATGGCCATCGCCGACCGGATGGCGCTGTTCTGCGACCCGGTGTTCAAAGACCCCGATGCGTACAACTCGGTCGCGGTGTGGTTCGCGGTGCTGGCCTATGCCCTCCGCATCTACTGCGACTTCTCGGGCTACTCCGACATGGCGGTCGGGGCCGCGCACCTGCTGGGGTACAAGCTGATCAACAACTTCAACATGCCGTACCTCGCGACGAACGTGTCGGACTTCTGGCGCCGGTGGCACATTTCGCTCTCGTCGTGGCTCCGCGATTATGTGTTCATCCCCCTGGGCGGGAGCCGCGGCTCCCGGTGGCTGAACTACCGCAACCTGCTCATCACGATGACGCTCGGCGGGTTGTGGCACGGGGCCGCGTGGGGCTACATCCTGTGGGGCCTCGCACACGGGGCGCTGCTGGTCGGGCACAAACAGTTCAAGGACTACTGCGACGGGAAGCCGCGGCTCACCGCGTTCCTCGAAACCGCGTTTGGAACCGGGTTGCGGATTTTGGTCACGTTCTTCTGCGTGAGCATGTGCTGGGTGCTGTTCCAGCCCGAACTCGGCAAGGCCGTTGCGATCTTCGAGAAGCTGTTCCACCTCCAGCGCGGGCTGACGGTGCCGCTCAGCAACCGGAGCCTCTGGTACACGGTGGCCTTCCTGTTCGCGTGCCAGTGGCTCGTGCGGTCGGGGGTGTGGGCGAAGATCTACCCGCGGGTGCCGGCCCCGGTGCTGGGTGTGGGCTATGCGGTGTGCTTGTGCGCGGCGCTCGTTCTGGCCCCGGACAGCGGCACGACGTTCATCTACTTCCAGTTCTGACCCGGGGGGCGCTGCGTGACGAACGGGACGACGGCGCGAGCCCCCAGATTCGTGCGGCGCGTGCGCACGGTCGCCGTGGTGACCGCGCCCGTGGTTCCGTCCCGGATCGTGCGCGGCCGGCGCGCCCGCCGGGCCGCCGTTGCGGTGCTGTTCGGGGTCGCTGTTGCGGCCGGCACGCAACTCGGTATCGGGGCGGCGGTCCGGAGAGCCCCTGAGGCGTTTGCGGACCCGCTTTACCACGACAAACGGGAACTGCTCCGGGCGCACCCGGTCGGGGCGCCCGACCGCCCCGGGCGCCCGTTCGCGCTCCTCTTTCTGGGCAGCTCGCGCACCTACGACGCGGTTAACGCCGGGGCCGTGGGTGAGCGCCTCACCCGCGACCTCGGAACGCCCGTGAGCGCGTTCAACTTCGCGCAGTCGGGGGCGGGGCCGGTCACGATGGCGGTGGCCCTCCGCCGGTTGCTCAACGACGGGGTGAAGCCGGACGCGGTGGTGATCGAGGTGAACCCGCTGTTCCTGGCCGCTCAGGTCGAGCCGCCCTTTGAAACGCGCTGGCTGCACCCTCTCCGGTTGCGCCCGGACGAACTCGAACGGGTGCGCGAACTCGGTGTCCCGGTTGATGCGCCCGGCGCGCACGGGTGGCGCGGGCGCGTGCTCGCGGGACACGAGTACCGGGTTCACCTGTTGGAGCGGTACGCGCCGGCGCTCTCGCCGCTCCCGTACCGGCTCGGGATCGGACCCGAAACGGATCGCCACGGGTTCGTGCGCGTGCCCGAGATCCCCGAGCGCCAGCGCCCGAAGCTCCTCGCCTGGAACCGCAACCTGTACGCCGCGTGCTGGCCCGGCTACCGCCCCGGCGGGAGCGCCCTCAAAGGTCTGCGCGACGTGCTCGAAACGTGCCGCGCCGCGGGCATCCGCCCGGCGCTGCTGCTCACGCCCGAATCGACCGAGTTCCGGTGCTGGTACGCGGAGCCCGGTCGGGCGCTCGTCGCGCCGCTCGTGGGCGAACTCGCGCGTGCGTTCGGGGCGCCCGTTGTGGACGCGCGCGAGTGGCTGGGCGACGACCTGATCGCCGACGGGCACCACCTGACCGGCGCCGGGGCGGATGCGTTCACCGCGCGCCTGGTGCGCGACGAGCTGACACCCTGGCTCCGTGGGTCCGGGACCGTGGCAGGAGGGGAGCCGTGAGCGACAGCGCTTCCGCAGAGCTGCCGACGAGCGGCGCGGGTGCGCCCGGGACCGCGGGCATCTGGCCCGTCGGAAGTCCCGGGGTGTTGCAGTTCGGATCTCCGGGGTGCGAATCCCCAGGAACGACGAGCGGCCGGGACGGCCGCGGTCCCAGGGGGGGGCGCTTCAAACTTGTGGGGCTGTTCTACTCACGACCCGAGACCGCACGGACCATTCGCCGACCGAGCGCGCGGGGCGCGCTGCTGTGGTTCGCTGTGGGGGCGCTCGTGCTTCACGGTGCCGCGCTGGTTGCGCTCGATGCGCCGTGGCCGAACCTCCGCGATCCCGAGTACGGATGGCGCGCGCGCCGGCTGCGTGCCCGGGTGGCCGAACACCCCACCCGGCCGCTCGTGCTGGTGGTCGGGTCGTCGCGCACCTGTATGGGCGTGAAGCCGGGCGCGTGGGAAGCGGTCCGCCCCGGCGCCCCGGACGACCCGATGTTGTTCAACTTCGGCACCGTCGGCGCGGGGCCGATTCAGCAGCTCATTGCAGTGCGAAGGCTCTACGCGGACGGGTTCCGGCCCGCTGTTGTGCTGCTCGAATACTGGCCGCCGCTGTTGCGCCAGGACGGGCCGTTTGCCGAACCGTGCCGGGTCGGCGGGCGCCTGCGCTTCGACGACAGGGCCGTGGTGCGCGACTACTTTCCGAACCCGGAGCGGGCCGAACGGGCGATGCTCGCGACGCGCCTCAACCCGATCTTCGCGAACCGCGACCGGTGGGCCGCGCTCGCCAGCGCGCGGCACCTGTCCGCGAACCGTCACGCCGATCTCGCGTGGCGCGACCTGGACCGCTGGGGGTGGCTCCCGGGCCTGGACGTGCGCCCCAACGACACGGAGACGCGCGAACTCTTCCTCCGGCACTACCGCGAGGACTACCGCAAGCAGTTCGACGGGCACACGATCCACGCGGACTCGACCCGCGCGCTGCGCGAAGCCGTTGCGCTCGTTCGCGCGCACGGGGCGCGTGTCGGGCTGCTGTACTTGCCCGAGTCGAGCGAGTTCCAGAGCTGGTATCCGCCGGCGGTCGAGCG
>DASWYH010000197.1:0-3162 GCA_036405095.1 Gemmata sp.
GCGGCGCGTTCGACCGGTCGTTCGACCTCGCCGCCCTGGAACTCGGAGCGCGCGAGTCGCCGGTTGCCGCCGATGTCGCCGACTTCACCCACCGGGTGCGCGCCAGCGAGGCGCACGGGCCGCGCCCGGATCGGCCCCCACCGCGCCCGAGCAAGAGCGGCACGTCGTCGGGGCCGGTGATCGGGAGCGGCGTGCTGGTCGTACTATTCTTGCTGTTCAGGCTGGTCGTGGCGCTCGGGCGTTCGGACGCACCGAAACCGAACTACGCGCCGGTGAAGTCGCCCGATCACTCGTATTACACGCTCCCTCAGAATGGCACGAAAGGGCCGGTGTTCACGGAACAAGAGGTGAACGAATTTAAGTGGTACGAGCGGAGCCTGGCTGCGGGACGGGATCCGATACGACCGGGCAAGTATGACATGTGGGTGCTCGTCAATCGCCCCCTGGCCCACCCCCCGGAACCGGACAAAGTGAGCGTCTATTTCACCGAGTTCGAGATCTCTGCGTGTCAGTGGTACGCGCGCAAGGGTGGCAAGCGCCCACCGGATTACGACGCCTGGCTTATGGCCGGGAAGCCGTCAACCCCCGGCACATACAACGTGTCGAAACCGCCCACACAGCCGTAACGACGCGAACCGATGGACGCACCGCCGCTACCGGACGACCCGCGCGACTGGCCCGCCGACCCGTTCGCCCTCCTGGGCGTGCCGCGGTCGGTGAGCGAGTCCGACCTCAAGCGCGCGTACACGCGCCTCATCCGCAAGTACAAGCCCGAACACGCGCCCGAAGAGTTCCGGCGCATCCGGGAAGCGTACGAAACCGCGATCGAGATGAGCCGCTGGTATCGCGACTCACCCGCACACGATCCGGTCGCCGGTTTGCCCTTCGTTCCGCCGCGCCCAGCTCCCGATCCCGCGCCGAGCGAGCCGGCGAACGCCCCCGCGCACGAAACGCACATCGACGCGCCCGTGCGGCCCCCCGCGGCACGCCCCCGGATCGATCCGGTAGAAGCCGCGTGGGCCGACGCCGGGGCGGGCGACTTCGCCGCCGCGTATGCCGCGCTGGTCGCCCTCGAGCGCGAGGGTTCCAACCGCCCGGACGTGCCGCTCCGGCTGTACTGGCTGCTCGCGCTGCGGCCGGCACTCGACGCCGACCGCACCCGGCACGACTGGCTCGCCGCCGCACTGCTCCGCTCCGGGTTGAGCGGCGCGGCGGTCGAACTCTACCAGCGCGAACTGGTTGCCGACCCGAACGCGCTGTACGGCCCGTACAGCGCGCTACTCGAATCGGCGGCGGCGCACGGTTCGCAGCTCCTGGCCGTTGCCGCCTCGCGCCTGGACGCGTGCTCCGCACACGAGCGCTGGGCGAAAATCGACCTGGACCTGGAAGCGCTCACACGCCGGGCGCGCGAACTGGACGAGCCGCTCTGGCTCGACCACATCGGGAACGTGATCGCCCGCACCGCGTGCCTTCAGCCCGGGATCGCGCAGCGGTGCGCGGCCCTGTTGGCCGATCTGAAGCACCTCGAACTGCGGCACTCCGAGGCGTTCGACCGGATCGACTACCACCGGACGTTCGCGGACCTGTGGCGGCGCTCGAACACGGTTCCCGAACCGATCCGCCGGGCCGTCGCGCTCGGGTGGGGCGGGGCCGCGTGGCGCGCGCCGCTGAGGGCGGTCGCGGACTGGGTCGCGGCGGCCCCGCTCGACGCGCTGCACAAGTGCGATCGGGTGAGCGGCGAAGAGACCGTCATCCTGTCGGCGTTCGCGCGGCTGCTGGAGGCCCGGCGGTCCGAGGCGCTGCCCGAGTCCGAGTTCCCACCGGAACTGATTCGGGGACTGGTTCACGCGCGGCTCGCCGGCCCCCTGCGCTTCGGTTACGGTCAGGCGCGGACCGAGGTGCTTCAGTTCTTGCTCGCCGAGCGCATCGACCCCGCCGAACTGGTCGCGGTTTGTGCGGTGGACCGCGCGCCGCTCGTGCGGTCGTTGAGCGAGTATGTCCGGGAAGACCGCGCGCTCCAGTTGGTGTGCCGGGCCGCGACCGTTCGTTGCGACGGGTGAGCGGCGGTGCGGCCGGGCGGCCGCGTTATCAGGGTCCCTCGCTCGGGTTCGCGGGCACCGGGCCCTCTCGGAGCGTTCACCGTGTGCCGAACTTTGCGTGCGCACCTCACCTTCCGGGCGCGCCCCGGCGGAACACGTTCCGATGCCGGGTGAAAATTCGCGCGGGCCGCTGTGTTTTTTGCTGGGAGCGGGATCTTAGCTCCCGACACAAACTTCACCAATTTGTTTGCCTTCGATTTGCGCTTTATGCTCGTGTGGCACATGCGCCGGGCGGACCCGCTTTGCGCCCAACTGGCGGCACCGGCAAGCCGCTCAGACGACCGGCGCGAAAGGGTCGCGCTCACGAAAATAGACCGAGGCAGAGATGGTCGAAACACTCCCCGCCGTTAACACGTTTCCGCCGGCCATCAGCGACGCCGTTGAGGGCGCGGCGACGACGTTCTTCCGCGGCGCCTGCGGGCTGACCTACGCTCCGGACACGGAGATCGACGACAGCCTGGTGTCCGCGGGCATCATGACCACCATCTCGTTCGTGGGCGACCTGCAATGGGCGTTCGCGATGGCGTTCCCGGAGGACGCGGCGGTCGCGCTCTCCCGGACCTTTGCCGGGTTCGACATCCCGTTCGACAGCCCGGACATGGGCGACGTCATCGGGGAGATCATTAACGTGATCGCCGGGGACGTGGTCGGGCGGCTCGCGAAGCAGAAGCTCACGGCCCAGATGTCGCTCCCCACGACGGTTCGCGGGAGCAACGTCGCGATGCTCATCCCGACGGACGCGTCCGCGAAGCGGTGCGTGTTCACCGGGCCGGCGGGGATCTGCTGGTTCGACCTGGTCGCATCGCCCAAGCCCTCGCTGGTGCCCGGACCGGCGGACAGTGCGGCAGGTGGTGCGGGGGGTAGCACGAACGCGCCGGAGAACCGTTCGGCGCCCGCCCCGTCGGCGCCCTCGGTGCCCGCGACACCCGCAGCGCCGGCGGAGGCCCCGAGCGCGGCCCCCGATCCCGCCCAGGACGCGTGGGCCGCGGCGATGGCCGAGGCCGAGCGCCAGATGGCCGAGCAGGACGCACTGGAAGCGGCCCAGCGGGCCGCCGGCGGGCCG
>DASWYH010000198.1:0-7105 GCA_036405095.1 Gemmata sp.
GGGCTCTCGATCTGTGCCTACTGTACAATCTGTGGATCAACTGTTTTCTGTCCTGGTTTTCCGCCTTCGTTTTGTGCCCTTTGTGCTTTTTTGTGGCCGCTCCGCCTTCCGCCTTTCGCAGCGGTTACAGTAACAGCATGAACCCGCTCAACCCGTTCGACCTCGCGTTCACCGACCCGGGGCACCCGTTCCACGTTCACCACATGGAACGGGCGCTCGACGAGGCCCTGACCGCCGCGAGCGAAGACGAGGTGCCCGTCGGGGCGCTCGTCGTGCACCCCGAAATGGGCGTGATCGGCCAGGCTCACAACATGCGCGAGCAGCTCACCGACCCGACCGCCCACGCCGAGATGATCGCCCTCACCCAGGCCGCCGCCGCGCTCAAGTCCTGGCGGCTGGAGAAGTGCATCCTGTACGTCACCCTTGAGCCGTGCCCGATGTGCGCCGGGGGCCTCGTGCAGGCCCGCGTCCCGATGGTGGTCTACGGCTGCACCGACCCGAAGGCGGGCGCGTGCCACACGCTGTTCCAGCTCACGAGCGACCCGCGGCTGAACCACCGCGCGCAGGTGGTCGGGGGGGTGCTCGCGGACCGGTGCGCGGCGGTGCTGACGGACTTCTTCCGCCGCAAGCGCGAGCTGGGGAAGAAATAACGGGCGGGACGCGCCGCACAACCGGCACCACCCGCTCGGTTTCCGGTCCCTTCGCAGCTTGCCCACCCGGTTCATCTCTCGCACCCGCGGTCCGGCGCTGGTATGCTTAACACTCAGTCGCCGCTCAACTCCGATCCGGAGTCGCACCCATGTGGTACCGCCTCGTCTCGGTCGCCGGTCTGGTTCTGGCGGCCGGCCTCGCGCCGGCCCAGCAAGGCAACGTGTACTCGAAGGCCGTCCCCCCCAGCCCATCGGCCCTCGAGCGGCTGAACCTGCGCGCCGAGTGGACCCTCGTGGTGCCGGTCGAGGGCACGCGCGACACCATTACCCAGGTGCAGACCTTCGGCGACCAGATCTTCGTCCAGACCCGCACCGGCTCGCTCGTTGTCGTTGACGCGCTGACCGGGCGGATCCAGTGGGCGGCCCGGCTCGGCAGCGGCTCCTACGGCAACTCGTACCCCGTGGCGGTCAACTCCCAGTTCGTGTTCTGTGCGCACATCACGAAGCTGTACGCGTTCTACCGGTACACGGGGGTGACCGAGTTCGTGACCGAACTGGGCACCCCGCCGACCGCCGGGCTGGCGGCCGACGAAGAGGCCGTGTACTGCGTCCTGGGGATGCGCTCGGGCAGCGCCGGGGCGCACCGGGTGGCGGTGTACGACCTGCCCCGCCCCGTTACCGTGGGGGACCCCGCAAAGGCGCTGGCGGACCCGCTCGCGCAGGGGGCCACGAAGGGCGCCGCCGGCCCGCTCGCCGAGCTGATGAACCGGTACTCGCCGGGGGCCTTTGCGCCGACCGACGACATCCCGGAACTCATCCCCCGCCCGGCGGCGCTCCAGGCCCCGACCGGTGGGTACACCGGCTCCCGGACCCCATCGCTGAGCGTGCTGCCCAGCGTGGTCCCGCCCTACGCGCTCGACAACCGGGCCCCGGCCCCGGCGCTCGGCACGCTCCCGTCGCTGCGCCACCCGTACCACCTGCGGCTCGAATCGGGCAAGTACATCCAGCAGACCCCGTCGCTCGGGGTCATCCCGCCCTCGGTGGCCGCGTCGCTGCTCCTCGCCGACCTGCGCCCGAAAGCGGTCGCCCCGCCGCTCCGCTGGGAGTACGGGCTCACCAGCCGGCTCCTGTACCCGCTGGTGCTCACGCCGACGCGGGTGTGGGGGACGACCGACGATAACACGGTGCTGGCGCTCAACAAGGAGATGTACAAGGGGAAGGTGTCCGTGGAGGTGCGGGAGCGGCTCAGCAGCCCGGTCGCGGCCCCGGCGGTCGCCGCCGGGACGACGCAGTACGTGCCGATGGGTAACGGGAACGTGATCGCGATCGAGAGCACGACCGGCGACGTGTCCGGCGGGCTGAACGTGAAGTGGCGCACCGACACCGCCGGGCTCAACAACCGGTCCCCGTTCGTCTCGAAGGACCGTGTGTACGCCGCCGGCGCCAACAGCGGCGTGACGTGCCTCGACCGCGAGACCGGCGACGTCCTCTGGCGCTCCGACAGCGGGGCCGATCAGGTGATCGGGGCGAACGAGGAGTTCGTGTACATCCGGGACCGCCAGGGGCGGTTCCTGGTGTACGACGCGAGGCGCCCCACCGACACGGCCCGGAAGCGGTCCCGCGCGCTCGGGTCGGCCGACTTCAGCGAGTTCAACATCAACATCGTGAACACCGCGTCCGATCGCGTGTACCTCGCCGCCGACAACGGCCTGATCGTGTGCCTGCGCGATGCCAAGGCCAAGTACGCGAAGCCGATGAGCTTGTGGCCCGCGCCGGTGGTGAACCGCGCGCGGGCGACCGGGGTGGACGCGCTCAACAAGGACGGCCCGCCCGCGGGGCCGAAGAAAGACCCGGACCCGATGAAGAACTGATCCCGCCGCCCTCACGTGCGGTGCCGGCACCGCACGTGAGGGGGCGTTGTATCACACGCTGCGCAAACGCGGGGTGAAGGAAGAGCACCTCGAACCGATGACGCTCCGGGTCACGGGGCAAGTCACCGCGACCTTCGCCCACTGGCCCCTGTTGGCCACGTGACACCTCGTTCGGCCCTTTCAGGTGGCCGGAAAAGGAACGCAAAACGGCCCGCGTTCGCTTCACCGCCCGGCGGCTTCTGCGCGCCTTTCTGCCCGCCGCCCATGCCCCCTCTGCCGCTTCAAGGGCTCGGTATCATTTCAGCACCCGCAAGAGCCTAAAGGTTAACGCCAGTGCGTGACAAGGGCTCTTGCCTCAGCCACCCAACAGCCTCTCCGGACGGCCTCTCAGGGCTTTTGGGGAAGCCGAGTCAACGTCAGAACCCGGCGACCTCGATCCCGACCCTTCTCAGGGTCAAATGATTCCGGACACACCTCTTGGAACAACATGTCTTGGACCATCACAAGCGTATTGCCTTCGAGCTTGAAGCGAACCTTGAAGGGCTTCTGACCCGGCTTGCCGAGCACGTATAAGCATTCTGCCTCTCGGCCTAACTCGAGTTTAGGGGGCTGGGTTGAAGACGGCTTCCCGTCGCTCAGCATGATCTGGTAACCATCTTTGATTTGGAGTGCCATTTTCGGGGTGTTCGGGGAATCGAGGTTTGCCATCCCCACCCCCGCGGGGGTAGACACGCTGGCAGACTTCAGAACCCAGTTGCCTTCCAATTGCTTCAGGATGTCCTGTTTCGCCTGCCCCGAAAGAGTCGGCTGGTCGGCTGCGGAGACAAAGCCGACCACCTCTGACAGTAAGAGAATCCCGAGCACGCGTCGCATATTCCGTCCTCCACACGAGTCACTTGAGCCGAGTCGAAAAGTGCCCTTCACAAGGCCGCTCATAACCGGCCGCCTCAGGCGGCGTCGAGCCCATTCGTTGGTACAGAGACTTGACAGTGGTTGCTACAGGAGCTGAGCGGCGCAAGGGGGCGGCGACAATGGTTTGTACCACCAGCCACGTCCCCGAGGCCCCCATGCGCCGCGCTCAGCGGACCTCGAACCCGATCCGGGTTCAACACACCTGGAGCACCACGCAGGGCTGCGCAGAGATTGTTTCGGGTGGTGGGGAGTGGGTTGAGGGGCGTGATTCTTCAAAGCCTTGGTGCTCGCGTGCTCGGACGGGTTCCAGCGGTTGCCCGGGGGGGCTGAAGTACCGCGCCCGATTCGGGACCGAAACCAGTTACCGACAACGGGTCCAATATTTGCCTCTAACGACGAGCGCCGATCCGGTGTACCGGTTGCTCCTCTTCGGGGGCAACTTGCTGATCCGCGCGTGGTGGGTGCCCGGGCGCAGAACCCTGGCCCATATTCGCCGGGATCTGATCCTGGAACTCGCAACCACGCACTACCGACGAACACCGCAACAACACGCAAACTATGACACCTTGTGCGCAAACGATCAGGCCGTAGCCGTGGCAACACCTGAGGGATGTCTGGGCCACAAGGAGCAGACGCAACCAGCCCGCCCCTGTCGCCGGGAGCGGGGCGAGCGGGTGCCGCTCGTGGTCCCGGTCCCGCACCGCGACCGCGCCGAACGGCTTCCCGGTGTCACTGAACAACTTCGCCAGCGTTCGCGTGCGAGCGACCCGATCGTGACCGGCACCCCGGCTGCCCCCATGATGTGGTCGCGGGCCGCGCGGTCTCCGCGAAGCCCATCCGGTGCGACAGCGGCGGGCACTCGAAAACGAACTCGTCAACCGAGTGACACCCCACCTTCGGGGCGAACGAACCCGCAATGCCCAGCACCGTGCGGCTCAGCACCTCGTGCCAGTAGAAGTCGCGCTTGACGGAGGCGCCCTCGGGGCGCATCCGCTTCGCGTCCCAGATCGGCGAGCCCGTTTTCACACCGGCGGCCTTCATTTCGTAGCTCTTCGCCGTCACGAGCGCGCCGTTGTTCCCAGCACCCCGAGCGGCTTGCCGTTGAGTTCCGGGTGCCGCACCCGCTCGGCGCTCACGAAGAAGCGGCCCGCGTCCAGGTGGGCGATGAATCCGCGCATGACGATTATCCGGCCCGTCGACCGACTCGGGTTGGCGCCGCGCCCTTCACCTTGTTGAATGTGACCGGGCGTGCACTACTGGTCAATTGGGTTACGTGTTCCGGTCTGTTCCGCGAGTTCCTCCGTGGCCGATGTCGAAGAACCAAAAGCGCGGGTGCGGCGCGCCGCCCGGGAACTGGTCGAGGCGCTGAGCGCGTTGGGGGGCGCGCCGGCGCCGTTCCGCGTCGCGGACGTGGAAGGGCGGGTGGCCTGTCTGATCCAGGTTTGGGACGCGCGCGCCCTGATGCCGCCGGTGGGCGCGGAGCGCCCGGTTCGCGAACCCGACATCCGGGAGCTCTGTCGGGCGGACATCCTTGAATTGGTGCGGGCGGCGCCGGGGCCGAGAACGCGCAAAGAGATCATCACCGCGCTGAAGGCGGCCGGGAAGCGGCACGGCCCCAGCACCGTTGCGAAAGCCCTGGCGGATCTCACCCGGGCGGGCGAACTGGTGAACCCGAAGGACAAGCGGGGCTACCGGCTCGGCGGGTGGCGAAAGGACAAGACCCCGAGCCTGTTCGATTGACCCCACGACACCGGTTGTTGGTCCCTCTGCCTCCAAACGTCGGCGGCCCGCAGCGTTTCGGGCTGCCGGATCGTTGCCGCGTCCGGATCCGTGGGCTCGTGAGCACCCGCACCACGGCTGCCCCGTTCTCGGCACGACCGGTTGGAGCGGCACCGTCGGGGCGCCGGGCACCGCCACGAGGGGTGGGGCCACCACGGGCGCCGCGGGGGCGCCTGTCGCACCCTCCGTGTGCCGCGGGGCCAGACCTATTACCCCCGCGACTTCACCGCTCAGGCGCCCGGTTCGGGGCTCGCGCCGAGCCACTCGCCGATCTTCGCTTCCAGTTCCGCGACGAACTGACTGCGCGGCATCACGCGGTCGCACCCGGCCAGCCGCGCGGCCTTCAGCACCCCCGCTTCAACGTGCGAACCGTAAGCCACCACCCGAGGCGCCGGCGCGCACGCGCCCAGGTCCGCGAGCAGCGAAGGGAGGTCCAAATCCGGGTTGTGAGCGTCCACAATCACGCCGCCGGGCGCCGCGGTTTGTGCGGCGGCGACCAGCGCGGCCTGGGTGCGGACCATGCGCACGGTCAGGCCCGCGGCCCGGGCCGCGCCCGACACGCGGCTGAAAAAAATCAGATCGTCGCACAGCATCAACCCGTGCGGAGCGGCGGGCGCGGTCACTTCTTCTCCCCCAACCCCTTTGCCTCAAGGGTCATGTCGATGATCTTCGTCAACCCGTCGTCGTACTTCTTCTCTTTGAAGCTCGCGAGCAGCGCCGACTTCAATTTGGTCGCCAGTCCGGGCGGGAACTCCTTCGGGTTGGTCACCTCGACGTACAGGGTGGCCGGGGTCTTGGTCACCAGCACGTACACGCCCTGGAGGCTCAGCTCCTTCGCCCGTGCGTCGGCCAGTTGCTTGAAGAACCGCTCGCGCTCGACGGGCTTCATGGCGCCGATCTTGGTCGCGTCGCCCTTCGGCAGCACGTCGTAAGTTTCCACCACGAGGTCGAGGCCCTTCTCCTTGAAGAGCTTCTCCGCGGCGGGCGCGACCCGCTTCCACGCGGGCTCACCGAAGAGCTTCCCGGCGTCCTTGCTCTCCAGCGCCTTTTCGCGCTTCGCGCCTTCTTTCTGGGCCGCCGCGGGCGTACCCGCCGGTTGAGCCAGTGCGATCGGCGTCAGCACCCCGAGCAGGAACAAAGCGGACATCGTGCAGCGCATCGAGTGATCTCGTGGGGAAAGTCGTTGGCAATTCTACACGCCCGTTTCGCCGGGGGCGGAAAGAGTTTCGCTCCGCCGGCCCGTTCTTTCGCCGCAACTTGAGCGATTCTGTGGTTTTCCTCTGGCGTCCGGCGGGCGGCAACGCTATTTGGCGGCACACCGAAACCGCTTATTTGCCTCACGACCCAAGCACGGGGGAACTCATGCGCAAGAACACGCTGTTAGGGTTTGGGCTGGCCCTGCTCACCGGGGGAACGGTCGCCGGCCAGCAGATGGGGGCGCCGCGAACCGCGCCCGCGCTGCCCGCGGGCTTCTCCCCCGCCACCTCAGCGCCACCCGCGCCCTCGACCGCGCCCGTCACGCCCGCCGGGGGCGCGTACGTTCCGCCGTCGAGCGGGTTCCGGCCCGCGCAGGGCGTCGTCCCGGCCCCGGTGCCGCTGCCCCAAGACCTCGAAATCAAGACGGCGCTCGGGGCCGATCACCCGTGGCTCATCAAGCCCGAACACGGGCCGTTCTTCATCATGGTGAAGAGCTACGTGCGCCCCGCCAAGGGCTCGGCCGCCGCGAAGGACGATCCCGGCCTGACCGCGCGCGAGCTCGCCGAGGGGCTCGCGTACGAGATCCGCGACACGTACCGCGTGCAGGCGTTCCTGTTCGAGTACATTTCGGAAGAGCGCAAGGCCGAAATGCGCCAGATCGCCGCGGCCCGGCAGAAGGCCCAGGCGTACCTGGGG
>DASWYH010000199.1:0-1742 GCA_036405095.1 Gemmata sp.
CGATGGCGTACATCATCGTGGCGAACCCGGCCGTGCTCCAGTTCGCCGGGCTGCCGACCGGGCCGAGCACCGTGGCCACCGTCCTGGTCGCCGCGCTCGGTTCGGTCCTGATGGGCGTGTGCGCGAACCGCCCGCTCGCGGTCGCCCCGTACATGGGCGAGAACGCGTTCCTCGCCTTCGGGCTGGTGGCCCTCGGGGTCACCTGGGAGCAGCGCCTCGGGGCCGTGTTCGTCGCGGGGGTGCTGTTCCTGGTGCTCACCCTCTCGGGGCTGCGCCCGCTCCTGGCGGGCGCCGTGCCGCCGGGGCTGCGGCACGCGTTCGCGGCCGGGATCGGGCTGTTCCTGATGCTCCTCGGGCTGTACCAGGCCGGCATCGTGACCGGGTTCACCGCCGGGCTGCCGAACCCGGGGACGCCCACGCTCCCGCGCCCGGAGGTGCCGGTGAAGCTCGGCGACCTGGGCGACCCGCGGGTGCGCCTGGCCGTGCTCGGGTTCGTGGTGACGGCGGCGCTGATGGCCCGCGGGGTCCGGGCCGCGGTCCTCCTCGGCATGGGCGCCACGGCGGGCGCCGGCTACCTCGCGGGCGTCGGTGCGGCGCCGCACGGGGTGCTGGCCGTGCCCTTCGTCGGCGAGTACAGCCTCGCCCCCATCGCGCTCCGGCTCGACGTGCCGGGGGTGCTCCGCCCGGACCTCGCCCCGGTGCTCCTGACGCTCGTGCTGATGAGCTTCCTCGACACCCTCGGCACGCTGGTCGGGGTCGGGGGCGGCGCCGGGGGCGCGGACGACCTGCGCCGCCCGATGCTGGTGGACGCCGTTGCGTGTACCGGGGCGGCCCTGGTGGGCACCTCGACGAGCGGCGCGTTCATCGAGTCGGCGGCCGGGGTGCGCGCCGGCGCCCGGACCGGACTGGCGGCGGTCACCACCGGGGCGCTGTTCGCGCTCGCGCTGTTCGCGCTGCCCCTGGCCGAGCCGCTTCAGAAGCTCGGGTACGTGTACGCCCCGGCCCTGGTGGCGGTCGGCGGGCTGATGCTCGGCGCGCTGCGGCAGGTGAACTTCGACGACCCGGCCGAAGCGGTCCCGGCGGTGGTGGCCGTGGCCCTGGTGGCGTTCACGTACAACATCGCCAACGGGCTGGCCGCGGGGCTGATCCTGTGGCCCCTGCTGCGGCTGGCCGCCGGGCGCCGGCGGGAGGTGCCGTTCGGGTCGGTCGCGCTCGGGCTGCTGTGCGCGGCGTACTTCGTGTTCGGCGCGCGGCACTGATACCCGGGGCCGGCGAGCAGGTCCCTTTTTCTGACGAACCGCGACCGCCGGGGAGCGGTGCCACGTCCCCCGCTCCCCGGCCAGTAGCTCCAAGCTGGTCTTCTCCCCCGAAGGGGGCTCACCTCATACCAGATCCAGTAGTTTCGAGTGGTCCGTGGTCAGTGCGGGAGTGAAGAGCGTTCCGTGCGCCCTTCAAACTCCGGTGCTTGCTCCTCGTCGGTTCGGCCCACGGACCACTGACCACTGACCACTTGAAGCTACTGAGCGCGCTCAACTCGCACTCGGCCACGTTCAGCCAAGATCCGTGCTCGGGCGCGTAATGCCACTCCACCGAGCACGGCGAGCAGGAACTCGTCTTCTCCACCGCGTTGTGCACGACAGCAGCCCACGAACGCGCGGCTCGTTCGCCGGGTGCAGACGGTCCCGCGCCGCTTGCTGCGCGGGAATGGTGAGCGATGCGCGAAGGTACCCGCTCACGAGCTC
>DASWYH010000200.1:0-3321 GCA_036405095.1 Gemmata sp.
CTGAAAACAACGCAGATCTCGCGGTCCGGTGCAGCGCCCGGTTCGGCGGCGACACGGCTCCTCGACCCGCGCACACGGCCCTTGCGCTCCGGCCGGGCCTCGCGTATCCGCAGCGCCCGGGCCACCGCGCCGATACGGGGCGCGAGCGACACCACCGCGTGCGTGCGCCCCGGATCACCGCTGGGGACCCCACGGAACCGACCCAACGCACCCGATACTACCGTCTGCCGCACTGCGGACCAACCGTTCGCTCGCACGCGATGCGGTCCCCGGCGCCGCGCCCTCGGCTGGCCGAACAATAAGCTCACCGGCCGCGCCCATCGCGACCCGGTACTGGGAACAACTTGGATCTCGCGGTCCGGTGCAGCGCCCGGTTCGGCGCGTACCCAAATTACTCCGGCCGAAAGAGCATATCGTATTCGGCCCCGTGGTCTCGAACCGTCTGCTCCCAGAGCGATTCGAACGACTCATACGTACTCATGCGAGACAGGTTTCGGGCGTTCAGCAGAACGACTTCGTACTCTGACCGAGCCGGGTCACTGATCCGGGACGTGTTCCAGACAAGGTTGTCGCCGTTACCACCTGTTCCGAATCGTACAGAGCTACGAATCCAGGGGCGAACGTCGTCGGCCATGTAGAGTTCGTTGAGTTGTGCATCGGTAACGGCTTTCCACCTGGACCACTCTCGTTGAAGGGGCACAACATCGCCCTCTTTACCTTTGCGGGGAACGCAAATCCCGTCGTCGGCTAACCAACCGGCGCCGCAGGCGTGCGCGAATGCCTTCCACGAGACGGGCAATGGTAAACCGGTCTCCTTTTCGAAGGCTGCCAGCGCGCGACTCATGGCCTTCTGAGCAGGGGCCGACCAGTGGGCTTGCCGGCGCTTCGCCCACTGAGCCGCATCCTCTTCCGCCGGGCGCAACTGGAGGTAGCGAAGCTTCCAGTCGGCGCGTTCCAGTTGGACAAACCAGTCCCGATCGCACTTCGCGAGCACCTTCCGCTCGCGTGCGGTGAGGGCGGCGCGTTTCGTCTTGGGGAGGTCGGTGAGTGCCAGTTGCTGGCGCACCCGGATCAACTCACCGCCGGGGTGGTCGTGTTCGTCGAGCCAGTCGGCGTAGACCAGCCGAGCCGTCATGTCTTCGGGGCGCTTGAAGATCACCCGCAAAAAAGCTTCATGCTCATTCACGGGCATTGCTCCGGTTGCCGAACAATAAGCTCACCGGCCGCGCACATCGCGACACGGTACTGGGAACAACTTGGATCTCGCGGTCCGGTGCAGCGCCCGGTTCGGCCGCGACACGGTTCCTCGTTGCCGCGCCCGCCCACGCTTCTGCTTCGCCACCGTAGCGTATCCGCAGAGCCCGCGCCACCGTTGCGTATCCGCGGTGCCCGAGCCACCATCGCGCCACCACCGCGCCTCTGCGGAGCGTGAGCGACACCACCGCGTGTGTGCGGCCACCGCATCGCACCACACGGGCCGCGGCGACACCCGCCACCTCACGCGACACAACCGCCTGCCGCTTTACGGACCGACCGTGCGCTCACACGCGACACGGTTCCCGGCGCCGCGTCCTCTCTGGGCCGAACAAATAGCTCACCTGCACCGCGAGATCCCAGCCGCGATGCATTCCGAATCAGCGGGCGGTGTCAGGTGCAGCGCCGGGTTCGGCGTGCCTCTTGGGCGTCCGGCTCCGTTACCCAGTAGGCCCGCCGGAACTTGCCGCCCGCGTCCGCCTCGACGACCACCAACCCGCCGGCGTACTGGCCACCACTGCGGTACAGGTCGTGGCCGAAGTCCAGGCGGGCGTCCCCCTCGTTGCGGAGGCGAACGCCCTCCAACCGCAGCCGACTGGCGAACTCCTCGGCTGTGACCTGCTCCCCGTCCGGAAGGTGGGCGTGGAAGTAGTTGTAGTACTCGGCCAGTTTGCGGGCGGCGTACCGGCGGGCGTCGGCCGTGCGCGGGGCGAGTTGCGACAGGGTGAGGGCGGCGTAGGATCGGGCCAACTCCGGGCCGATGTCGCCGGCGGTTATGGCGACCTCAACCCGGCCGTCGGCGTCGAGCACCGTGTGCCCGCACCAGAGGCTGCGTTGCTCGTCCCACACGACTTCCACCCGGAAGCCCTCGGGGTGGCCGAACATGTAATTAGATTGCGCCGGCGCAATCTAACACCGCAGTGGCACGGGCACGCCCCGTACCATTTAAGTCGCGATTCTAAAACAACTTTCGAGCGGATGCCAGCCGGAACGCCGCGCAACCTAACACACGAACGCACCCAACCTGGACCCACGCCTTCCGCCTCCGCCGCCGAACAATGCGCTCACCGGGCGCGAGGACCGGCGAGACGGTTCACCAAGTGCATATGGTATCGCGGTCCGGTGCCGCGCCCGGTTCGGCTCGGCGCAGGTGCCGACCCGCGGTCGCGTGTCACATGCGGCCCGGGAGCGGCCAATAAAGCACGTGCCACCAGCACAGCGCCGCCAGGGGCAGGGCCGCCACCGCTGCCCAGTAATACGCCGCCCGACGGACCCGTAGGCTGGCCCAGACGGCCACTCCCGCGGCCGTGGTGCCGAAGATCAGTGGGAGGACCAGGAACCCGGGCGCCACCCCGCGCACGAAGTCCGATGCGAAACAAATCGGCGACCAAGATACCAGGTACGAGGCCCACAGCCATCCCGTGACCCGGAGCAACGGCCGATGGAGCCGGCCAGAAATGTCCGCCGAGGGCGTGGGCACTTTCTCACGCGTGCCACTCGGGCCGCCTAGCTCGGCCGCGCTCCCGTTGTTGGTGGGCTCGCCACCTGCGAATGGCTCGGATGGCACCACAACTTCTCCCGCCGAACATGGAGCCCACCGGCACCGCCATCACCGGATGGGCGGCGCGTCCCGAACCCGATGGCGGTGCCCGGTGCCGCGCCGGGGTCGGCGTCCGGGGCGCTGCCAACGGCACCACCGCCTGCTCAAGCGTGCTTGTCGTCGTCCAGCTCCGGATACCCGATGTCCGGGTACGGTGCCCGGTCCTCAGCCCGCGCCCGCCGCTCGAACTCGGCGTAGATCGGGTGGGCGTCCTGCGGGTAGAGGTCCCGTATCGGCAGCGGGACCGGGCCGGCGACCCACGCGGTCCCGTCGTTGTCCTGCTTGACGACCAGGGCGTAGCACCCGTAGTCCGGCTTGCCCAGCCCGAGGAACGGCGGCAGCCACAGCACCTGGAACTCCCCATCGCCCTCCCACCCGGCCGCGCGGCGACCGCGGCCAGCAGCGGCTCCCCGAACTCCCACTTCCGGAGCACCTCCCGCGCCCACGGCATGAAGTCCAGGTCGTCG
>DASWYH010000201.1:0-4994 GCA_036405095.1 Gemmata sp.
ACCGCGCGCGAAGGTCAGTTTTTGAGAATTCCGGAAGCGAGCGCAACATGGCCACAAACCACAAAGGCAACCGAACGCAAGCCCCGTGGTGCGTCACGTGCGGCAACGAACTGCGGGCGCTCAACGCGGACGACGAGTGCATGCGGTGCGTGAGCGAGCGGCTACACGATAACGGCCGCTTCGGCGAAGCCGACGACAACGAGCCCGTCGGCTCATGTGACAACTGTGGCGGCAACCTGTACCCGGATGACGATTGGGACGGGCTGTGCAACTCGTGCGCGTGGCACGCTGAACAGGGCGAGCAATGAACCAATGACCCGAGCCCGGAAACTCCGGAGGGGGCAAACGCGATCCGGCGGGCGGCTACTATCCGCACTATCAGGATTTGCTCGCTTCCGTGCTTTGTCAGGCGGCCCAACGAGCAACCCGGTAAGCACAGCACGCGGAACACCCCAAACGCTGGCGTCGGGGGACTCCGCATTGGGGCCGGCAACAAGAACCGTCCACGGCGTTGCGCCGCAGTTGAAGCTATCCGCTCCCGCCGGATCGCAGGGCGAGGTTACCGAATTCGGCGCGGGGAAGCAAGTTAGGTAGCGAGGGAAGGTCAAGCCGCTGCCCTTCGTGACATCACGAAAATTGCTCACGTCAGGGGAATGGGGGTGAGGAGATCCCGCACCCCCACCCCGGCCTTTGGGTCCTTCCAGCCGTCAAAATCGCGCGGCGACCACCCGCGGAACAGTCGGGTTTCACAACAGAGTTTGTTTGTATGCCCACGCCGAATAATCGTTACGATCAGCACCGCGACGACGCGGCGGACCGCTCGCGCGAGAAGAGCGCGAAGGGCCGCGATATCGGCCCGCTGCCGCCGTGCGAGAACCCGGCGCAGCGCGAGGAGTGCCGCAGCTCGCTCCGGCTGTTCTGCGAGCGATACTTTCCGAACCGGTTCTACCTCGGGTGGTCGCCGGCGCACCTGCGCGCGATCGAGCGGCTGCAGCAGTGCGTGCTGACCGGCGGCCGGTTCGCGCTCGCGATGCCGCGCGGGTCCGGCAAGACGACGCTGTGCGAGGTCGCGGCGCTGTGGGCGCTCGTGTACGGGTTCCGGCGGTTCGTCGTGATCGTCGGGGCCGCGGGGGAGCACGCCGAGCGGACGCTCGCCAAGCTGCAGGCCGAGGTCGAAACGAACGACGCGCTCGCGGCCGACTTCCCCGAGGTGTGCTACCCGGTGCGAAGACTGGAGGGGATTCACAACCGCGCGAAGGGTCAGACCCTCAACGGCGAGCGGACCCGGATCGGGTGGACCGCCGACGGCATCCGGCTCCCGACCGTGAAGGGGTTCCCGAGCTCCGGCGCGGTGGTAAAGGTCGCGGGGCTCACGGGCTCGGTCCGCGGGCTGAGCGAGCTGGACCCGAGCGGGCGCCCGTTCCGCCCCGACCTCGTGCTGCTCGACGACCCCCAGACCCGCAGCAGCGCGAAGAGCCCGGCGCAGACGCACGACCGCGAGCGGATCGTCCTGGGCGACATCCTCGGGCTGGCCGGGCCGAAGACGACGATCGCGGCCGTGATGCCCTGCACGGTGATCTACCCGCGCGACCTGGCGGCCCGGTTCCTCGACCGCGAGGAGCGCCCGGAGTGGCAGGGCGAGCGCACCAAGATGCTCGTCTCGTTCCCCACGAACCTCGAGCTGTGGGACCGGTACAAGGAAATCCGCGACCGCTCGTTTTCGGAGGGCGGCGAGGGCGCCGAGGCCACCGCGTTCTACCTCGATAACCGCGCAGAGATGGACGCGGGCGCCGAGGCCAGTTGGCCGGACCGGTTCAAGGACGGGGAGGTGTCCGCGATCCAAAGCGCGATGAACTGGTTCCTCACGGACCGGCGCGAGTTCATGGCCGAGGGGCAGAACGAGCCCGAGCCCGAGGGCGGCGCGGCCGGCGCGAAGGAGCTGCGCCCCGACCTGGTCGCGGCCCGGCTGTCGGGGGTGCCGCGGCTGGCGGTGCCGCGGGAGGCGGTCCGGGTGACCGCGTTCATCGACTGCGGCAAGGGGCTGCACTGGTACTGTGTGTGCGCCTGGGACGGCAAGTTCGGCGGGTCCGTGATCGACTACGGGGCGTGGCCCCGGCAGGCCCGGAGCGTGTTCCTGGCCGACGACCCGCGCCCGGCGATGGCCGAGCTGTACCCGAACCGCTCGGAAACGCAGGTGCTGTACCAGGGGCTCACGGACCTCACGAACCAGATCCTCGGGCGCGCCTACTACCGCGACGAGACCGGCGACGAGCTGCGGTGCGAGCGGCTGCTGGTCGACGCCGGCTGGCAGTCGCAGACGGTCTACCAGTGGTGCCGGGAGACGCCGCACGTCGGTGTCGTGCACCCGTCGAAGGGCATCGCCCGGACCACCACGAGCCGGGGCGTGAGCGAGTGGAAGCCGCGGCCGGGGGAGCGCGCCGGGTTCCACTGGCGGCTCACGACCACCGAGACCGGCAAAGGGCGCATGGTGCAGTTCGACCCGGACGGCTGGAAGAGCTTCATCTACGAGCGGCTCACCACCGAGCCGGGCGGGGCCGGGCGGCTCACCCTGTTCGGCCGCGCGGCGGGCGCGCACGAGATGTTCGCCGAGCACTGCGCCGCCGAGCAGGCCGAGCCGGCGACCATCCGCGGCACCACGTTCGACAAGTGGCAGGTGCTGCCGCACCGGCCCGACAACCACCTATGGGACTGCCTGATCGGTTGTGCGGTCGGGGCCAGCGTTCAGGGCGCCGTGTGGACCCCGAGCGATCTGCCGGCGGCGCCGAAACCGGTTAAAAAGAAGCTATCCATCGAAGAGATGTACGCCGCGGCGCAGAAGCGCCAGGGGGCCGCGTGATTGCCAGGCGGTATAAATGCAATCGCTACGACAACCGAAGCCCCAGACGCGAGGTCTAATTCCATGACAGCAGATCGTCGCTTGGAAATAATAAAAGCGCTTGAGGAAAGGCACGCGACCGCGCCCTGCCCGCGGTGCTCTGCAATGCAGTTCGATGTCATCGACGAGACTCACATTGCCATTCAATCGCCTCACGGCGGCATTCTCGTCGGGGGTAAGATCATCCCGGTTGTGATCGTCGTTTGCACCAACTGCGGCTTTGTATCGCAGCACGCGACCCTGGCGATTGGCACCCCCCCAAAAAAGGAGGCCTCCAGCAATGGCTAAAGGCAACTCGGCCTCCGGAAAGATGCCCCCCTCGCGCGATGCTGCTCATCCTGAACAAGCGAGTGCGGTGCCAGTCGATGCGTCTAAGCTCAGCGACAAGCCGCAGACGAGTCCATTCGTTGCACCTGGTGCCGCACACGACCAGTACACGATCGAACAGAAAAAGATGGATCTTGAGGCGGGCGTGCTGGGGAAATTTTTCGGTAGCGGAGACAACGCTGCTGTCAATATCGCAGGCTTTGCTGTCGCCGTTGCCCTGCTAGCCGCTCTGATCGTCACGGCGATTCTGTCGTGGAAAGATGCGGCCGCATCGTCGTCGGAGATCTGGAAAATTGTGACACCCATCATTACGATGGTGCTTGGGTTTGTCTTTGGCAAGAAATCTTGATGAGGTGCCCTTGAGCGAGCCGACCGATCCGAAACCGCGCGGGTTCGTGTGCCCCGAGTGTGTCGGGGTCCGTCTTGCCGTGTACCGCACCCGGCGCCCGCGCCGCGGGCTGATCGTCCGCTACCGCGAGTGCTCCGCGTGCGGCTACCGCGAGGCCACCGAGGAGCAATGCGCCCGCATCCTGAAGCCGAAGAAAATCGGCGTACAGAACTGTACCCCCACTTCTGATTCCGCGGCCGCGTAGCCTACTTTCCGGCACCGTCCCGCGTCAGAGTGAATGAGACGCTCTCATTCGCGCTGAGAACTGCGGGGTCCGATCGTGCCCGACCTCACCAACGACATCGCGCAACAAGCCGTCGAGCCCGCCAGCGTGACTGCTGACGGCCAATCGACCACCGCGCGCCCGCTCGGCGACACGATCAAGGGCCAGCAGTTCCTCGACGCGAAGGCCGCCGCGAAGAAGCGGCGCCGCGGTGTCCTAATGACCGTCTTGACCACCCCCGGGGCGCTCGGCGATTGCGGCCGGGTGCAGCACCGCAACTTCGACGGGAGCTTCGGATGACGCCGGTCCGGTTCCCCGAGGCGAACGTCACGCTCGCCAAGGACCAGCCTGAGTACCTGCCGCTTCCCGCCCACCGCGCGCCCGACGGCGTGGTGGTGAGTTGCTGGCGGCTGGGCTGGCGCGAGCGGCTCAAGCTGCTGCTGACGGGCCGGCTGTGGCTCCTGCAGCACACGTTCGGCGACCCTCTACAGGCGCAATCGCCGAGCGCCGACTACCCGTTCGTCCCGCAACCCGTTGAGGCGCCCGCCAAGACATGATTTCGGTCGCGCGAGGCCCGTTCGCCGGCGGCTCGCGGTCCCTCACGGGGCCGACGGGGCCGGCGCCGGCGCGCGTCCGCGCCCGTTACGACAACTCGATGACCACCCCCGAGAACCAGCGGGTCTGGTGGTCCGTCGACAACCTGAGCGCGAAGGCCGCGAACTCGTACTCGGTGCGCCGCACGCTGCGGTCGCGCAGCCGTCACGAGGTGAGCAACAACCCGTACCTGTACGGCGTCGTGAACTCGAACGCCGACGACCTGATCGACACCGGCCCCACGTTGCAAGTGCGCACGAAAAGCGCGGCCTTCAACCGGGCGGTCGAGAGCGCGTGGAACGAGTGGTGCGCCGAGGTGAACCTCACCGAAAAGCTGCGCACCTGCAAGCTCGCGAAGGGCGTGGACGGCGAAGGGTTCCTGATCCTCAAGACGGTCTCCGATCTTGAGTCGCCGGTGAAGCTGTACCCGGTGGACGTGGAGGCCGATCAGGTCACCACCCCGGCCCCGGGACTCAACGAGATGTGGGTCGACGGGCTCACCTTGCACCCGGTCACCGGGCAGCCGACGCACTACCACGTGCTGAAGCACCACCCGGGGGATTACT
>DASWYH010000202.1:0-2811 GCA_036405095.1 Gemmata sp.
GGTGAAGCTGCCGGCGCCCGACGAGAAGACCCCGCGCGAGCGCGAGCTGGCCCGGCTGTCGAGCGTCCGCGACCTGTGCGAGTGCCTCGACCTGCTGTACCGCGCGTTCCTCTCCCGCCGGCTGTCGAGCTACTGGGAAGCCGAGACGAAAGACGTCCGCGCGTGGCTGACCGAGACGCGGACCAACCGGGCCGCGGCCTGACCCACAACCCAACCAACGGAGAACGAGATGTCAGAGGCGAAGAAATCGACCGACGGCCACACCCCCGGCCCCTGGTTCGTGTTCGGGAACGGCCACTGCGTCGGCGGCCCGGTGGAGCCGGGCAACGGGATCTGCGACGACCAGGAGCAGAAGACGGCTGGCGTCGCGATGTGCGGGATGCGGCTGCGCCCGGCTGAAGAGTGCGCGGCGAACGCGGCTCTCATTGCACAGGCTCCGGGGCTACTCGCGTTCAAGCTCTACGTTCACGGCCGGCTCGACGCGGCCGGGGTGAGCGTGGACCCGGACGGCCCGCACAAGGCCGAAGGGTGCCGGATCGGCGGCCGGCTCGACGAGGCCCTTGCACTCTTCGCGCTTGCTGCCGACCAAGCCCGTTGGTCGCAGCAAACGTTTGGCCTCGACTCCGAGCGCGGCCCGATTGGCGCATTGAAGCACCTGGCGAAAGAGGTTCAGGAAGCTGAGGCGGCGTTCATCATGAATAACCACCTACTCGGCGACCGCGGCATCATTGCCGAGGAATTTGCCGACTGTCTCTTGCTGTTGCTCGACGCGAACCGCCGGGCCGGGCTCACGCCGATGCAACTGATCGCGGCGGCGCAAGAGAAGATGACCCTGAACAAGGCCCGTGAATGGCCGCAAACCGTTGGCGATGTGCCCACCGAGCACGTGAAGGAACCGCCTGCCGTGGGCAAGTACGGCACCCTCACCACGACCGGCAAGCAACTCCACCCGGGCGAGCCGGTTTTCCTCCTGCGGGCCACCGATCCGCTCGCGCCGCAACTCGTCCGCGATTACGCGCTGTGGTGCGCCGAGAAGGGCGCGGGCGCGGATCACGTGCGCGAGTGCCGCGAACACGCGGACCGAATTGCCGCGTGGCAGCGCGCGAACCCGGCGCTGGTCAAGAAGCTGCCGACCTGATCTGACCTCGTGGGAGTGACCCCGTGTTCGTGCCCGTGCGAGTCGTGTTCGTCCTGGAGGTGCGTCTGCACCGCAAGGGCAAGCGCACGAAGCGCGAGCACTGGGAGATCCGCGGGGCGTATCTGACCCAGACCGAGGCGGAGGCCGCAGCGAGGGCCCCGGGTGCCGGGGCGCTGCTGGGCTGGCGGGTGAGCGCGGTACCGGCGGCGGGGGTTCTGGCGGGAGCGGTCCTGGTGGAGGCGGCGTGATGTTCGGCGGCAAGCGGCGCGGCACGAAGTACAGCTCCGTGAAGGTCGAGGTGGACGGGATCAAGTTCGCCTCAAAGAAAGAGGCCCGGCGGTACGCGGAGTTGAAGCTGCTCGTTTCCGCCGGGGCGATCCGCGATCTGCAACTTCAGGTGACGTACCGGTGCGAGGTGAACGGGGTCAAGGTGTGCGACTACCGCGCGGACTTCGTGTACGTGCGGGTCCGCGACGGCGCGGAAGTGGTTGAGGACGTGAAGGGATTTCGGACCGACGTGTACAAGCTCAAAAAACGTCTGATGGCGGCGTGTAACGGGATCGAAATCAAAGAGGTGTGACCGGATGCGGCACGAGCAAGTAACTCCGGTTCTGGTTCACATCAGCCGCATCAGCGGCGGCGAGGACATCACGATCACGATCCAGATCCCGGCCGACGAATCGCACGGGAAGCGGAAGGTGTACGTGACCCTGAAGCCGGCCGAGTTCGCGCTCGCACTCACGGGGCGCAGCGAACAGCCGGCCGAGATGTGCGTTTACGAGTTCCCGAAAGCGGTGAAGAAATGACCGAACCGACGTGCTCCCGGTGCCGGGCGTGGGCGGGGTTCTGGGTGACGCGCCCGAGGTTGTACCCGCTCGACCCGGGCCGGATGATCTGCCTCGGCACCACGGACCCCGGCCCGGACTGGTGGGCGCTGGTGAAGCGCTTCTGGGACGTGAGCGACGCGCCGAACCAGGTGAGCTGGGTGCCGCCGGCGCTGATCCAACTGCGCGACGGCCAGTGCCAATACTGCCGCGGCGAGAAGAAGCGGAGCGAAACCCCGAGCCTGTTCAACGAGGAAACCGAACCGTGAAGATCACCGCCCTGGCCCCGTGGTACGGCTCGAAGCGCACCCTGGCGCCGCGCATCGTCCACCAACTCGGCCCGCACAGCGCCTACCATGAGCCGTTCTGCGGCTCGATGGCGGTGCTGTTCGCGAAACCCGCGTGCCGTCACGAGGTGGTGAACGACCTGAACCGCGACCTCGTGAACGTGGCCGAGGTCCTGAAGTTGCGGCCACTTGCCGCGGACCTGCTCGTGCGGCTGCACTTCACCATCTGCGCCGAAGAGGTGTACCGCGAGTCAAAGGCGGTGGTGCTGAACCCGTTTCACGGCCGGCTCGGCGACGTCGACCGCGCGTATCACGCGATGGTGACGTGGTGGATGGGCCGCAACGGGATGGCCGGCACCCGCAAGAGCAGGACCTCGTTCAGCGCGCGGTTCACCAGCAAGGGCGGCTCGGGCTCGGTTCGATTCCGCAACCTCGTGTCCAGCGTGCCCGCGTTCACCAAGCGGCTCGCCGGTGTCGATGTGCTCAACCGCGACGCGCTCGAATGGCTGAAGAAGATCCCCGACGAGGCCGGAACCGCCATCTACGTTGATCCGCCCTACCT
>DASWYH010000203.1:0-5382 GCA_036405095.1 Gemmata sp.
TTTGCCGTTGGGGGAACGGCAAACCGCTATCGCCGGCCTTGTGGGAGTGAGCGTCGGTGAAACAGGAGGGAGCTGAACCGGCGAACCGTGTTCGTGTGTGGTTCGGCACCCGTAAGAACTCCACGCACAACAGGGGCAAAGACCAAAGGCCAATGCACCATTACTGCGCGGTCAACTGCAGGTCGTGCGTTTCGTCCCCCCCCTTCACCTCGAATCGGAGGTCCGAGGTGCTCGGGTTTTCGTACTTGGCCGGGATCTCTGTGAACTCCAGGCCGATCTCCTTCGGGTTCGGCATCACCATACCCCGCGACCCTTCATTGCTCCCGCCGCTCTTCGGGCCGGTCCCCTTCGGCACCATCGACCCGCGCAAGTGAGAGGTCTGGAGCGCGATCCGCACCTTGCCCAGCGGCGGCTCGGGTACGGTGTACGTGCCCTCGCCGTTGACGTACCCGGAGGCCGAGAACTTGCCGTCCTCGGACACCACCAGCACGTTTCCCCCCTTGATCGGCTTCCCATTAAGGGTGACCTGTCCGGTCAACTTGCCGCCGGTGTTGATCCCGGATCGGTTGCCCGAGCAACCGGCCAGCGCGAGCACCAGGAGCACGGCCACGGGGCCGCGCGCGTAGCGTGTCATCGGTGCGCCCTCACCAGTTGTTCGGGAGGACCAACCCGTCGGCCGGGTCGCACGCGGTCCACCAGGTGGCCTGGGGCACACTCGGCGACACGTTCCGCACGCTGCCGTCGGCCATCGCCACCTGGCACCCGCCGGCGCTGAACGCCGTGGCCCGGTACCGGTCGCACGCCGCTTCCGTCGGTTGCACCTGCGGCGCGGCCTGTGAGTTGGCCGCGAAGTACGGACCGTAAGACAGGTTCCAGCCGCCGTGCAGTGCGAGGTTGGCGACCGAGCCACAGATCATGCGCTTCTCGGCGAACAGGAGCGTGTTCGAGCTGCCGTCCGAGATGCCCTGGATCGACAGGGGGCGGTCCCACTGCGCGGAGTCGAACGGGTTCCCGCCACGGCGCCCGAACACCTGGTAGTTGCAGGAGTAGCTGGTCGCGGCCCACGGGGTCATCGCGTTCGATACGAGCCAGTCGTACTGGATGTTCAGGTTGTCGGCCGAGCTGGGGTCGGCGGGCGCGCGGAACACTTTCAGTTTGATGGTCCAGATGTTCTGCCCGCCGGCTGTGCTGAACAACTGCTGCCCGTTCCCGGCCTTGTACATCGCGTCCTGCTCGATGAACGGGAGCAGGTGGTAGAACGCGGTCACGTCGCCCATCGTGGTGTCGTTCGCCCACGGGCCGCGGTACGCGCCGGTCACCCACGCGCCGCCCCGCTGCGGGGCGTGCATCCACCACGCGTTCCAGCCCACCGGCAGGTGCCCGGCGAGGTCGTTCGCCGAGTGCGAGGCGAGGCCCAGTTGTTTCAGGTTGTTCTGCGAGGACATGCGCGCCGCGGCCTCGCGCACCTTCTGGACGGCCGGGAGCAGTAACCCGATCAGGATCGCGATGATCGCGATGACAACAAGAAGTTCGATCAGGGTGAAGGCCGCGCGTGCGGGCGCGGCCGGACCGGTGTGCGGAACGCGCCGCACCCGACTCTGGGAGAGAGTCATGAGAGTCGAAGCTCCGAGGGGCGATAATAAAAAGACTGCGAGTGCGAGAATGGAACCCGAACTGATATTAAGGAATGATGAGTTGCGTGTCAATGGCCCGACGGCGTGCGGCCGGGGGGCTCGTTCGGGACGAGCCGAGCGCCTGAGGGACAGCCAGCGCGAGCCCGGCCTCGCGCCCCTTTCCCCGCAACGCGCGGAACCGCTCGCGCCCGTCACGGCCGCCGGAATCGGACACGTGGCTCACGCGGGTGAGTGCGTGTCAGCCGCCCGCCTTCGTGAGCGCGGTGACGAGTTCCGCGGCCGACGGGAACCGCCGGGCCGGGTTCTTGTCGAGCAGCCGCAGCACCACGTCCTCGAGCCACTGCGGCAGGTCCGGGCGGAGCCGGCGGGGCGGTATCGGGGCGGTTGAGCACACCGCGTAGAGGATCGCCATCAGCGCCTTGCCGGCGAACGGCGGCTTCCCGGTGCAGAGCGAGTAGAGCACCCCGCCCAGGCTGAACAGGTCCGAGAGCGGGGTGGCGGGCTGCCCCTGGACCTGCTCCGGGGACATGAAGTGCGGGGTGCCGACCATCGCCCCTTGTTGCGACATTTGAACGTCTTCGCCGCTCCGGGCGAGGCCGAAGTCCGCGATCTTCGCGGCCCCGGTTTCGTTCTCCAGGATGATGTTCGCGGGCTTGATGTCGCGGTGAACGATGCCCTTCTTGTGGGCCGCGGACAGCCCGCTCGCGATCTGGGCCCCGAGGCTCGCGATCTGGGGCACCGGGAGCGGGTGGTGCCTCTCGATGTACCGGTCCAGTGGGGCGCCCTCGACGAACTCCATCGCCAGGTACGGGAGCCCGCTCGCCTCGCGCACCGCGTACACGGTGACGACGTTGTCGTGGTGGATCGCGGCGCACGCCCGGGCCTCGCGGGCGAACCGCTCACGGGCGGTCGGCTTGAGGCACGACTCCGGGGTCAGCATCTTCACCGCCACGAACCGGCCCAGGCTCGGCTCGAACGCCTTGAACACCACCCCCATCGCCCCGCGCCCGAGGACCGCGCGCAGGGTGTACTCGCCCAGCCGGCACCCGGTCTCGGGGAACTGCTCGAGGAACGCCGGGCGGAACTCGGGCAGCACCGGCCACTCGTTCGCGCGGGTGGGCTGGCACGCGCCCACGAACGGCGTGTGCCGGGACGCGGCCCAAACGTCCTCGTGCCCGCCGGGCTCGGGCGGGGCGGGGGCGCGATGGAACTTCGACCCCGCGCCGTGAGCGCTGGGGGGCGGGAGGCTGTTGCCCGTGAGCTGGGCCAGTTCCGCGCTGCCCGCCGAGAGCACCTCCGCGAAGTCCGGGCAGTCGCGCACGTCCCGGTTCAGCAGCTCGCCGAACTCGGTGATCTTGGGCACCACCCCGCGCATGAACCGGACCAGCGCCGGCTGCGGGAGGTCGTAGCGGGTGCGCGCCACGTGCAGCACGTATTCCAGAACCTGGGGGTATCGGACCACCGTTTCCAGGTTCGCGAGCAGCCCCGCGAAGTAGAGCAGCTCGGCCCGGCGGACCAGCGCCGGCGCGGCGCCCGCGAGCTGTTCGGGGTCGTGGTGGTAGCGGATCGGTTCGACGATTTCCGGGGGCAGCTTCCACCGGCTCAGCAGCTCCGCACTCACCTCCGCGTGGCTGATCCCGAACGTCTCGACCTCGGCCTCACACGCCTCGGCCAGGAGCCGGTCGCCCCAGCGCTCGGTCATCTCGCGGTGCTCGTCCGGGTACGTCTGCTGGAGCATCACCGCGCCGAGGTCGCGCAGCAGCCCGGCCACCATGTCGTCGGCGGGGGCGCTCTTCGGCTGGCGCGCGGACAGGTCGTGTGCGATCAGCGCCCCGGCGACCGAGGTGATCTGGTTCGCCCGGGCCGCCGGGTCCGCCGGGCGGGCCCGGGCGGCCGGCATCGACAGGCCGAGCACGAGCGAGCGCACGGTCCCGAGGCCCAGCACGGTGACGGCGCGCCCGAGCGAGGTGATCGGCTTGCTGCGCCCGTAGAGGCACGAGTTCACGGCCTTGAGCAGCTTCCCGCACAGGCCCGGGTCTTGTGCCAGTAGCGAGACGATCTCGTCCGGGTCACAGTCGGGGCGGCTCGCGGCGTTGACGACCTGGAGCGCCAGGGCCGGTGGGGTCGGGAGCCGGCGCGGGTCCAGTACCGCCATCAGGACGGCGTTCCGGTCGAGCGACCGAGAGGCACCGTGCGCGCCCGAGGAGTGGGAGGGAGTGGACAAAGGGCCACCTGCGGCAACGACGGGAACATTGGGCCTACATAACGGTGGGGTACGATGAGGGATCAGTCAACCGTTCCCGGCCACCGAGCGGATGTGGTGTCAGGAAAATGGGAGGTGATTCTGATGCGGTGCGCAATTTTTGCTTACGCGCAAACGGGGGTTCGTGTGTCCGAGGTGGACGAAGACATTCGTGCCGCGCGATGTTTCGCGCGGCACGAATGTGGGGCATCACTTACCGCAGCTGCTGCACCCGCTGGACGCGGTGCGGCACCCGGCGGCGCCGGTGAACGAAACCGCGGCGATAACGAGAGCGATGAGGAGAGCGCGCATGGTTGGATCCTTCCGTGGAACGAGCAAAAGAGCCGGCCGTTCGTGACCGACAACGGCTCCCGAATGTGCGACCCGCGGCCGTGTTTCGGGAACTATGTGGATTATCGGTTTGCGGTCCGCGACGATGAACCTGGACCGGTCCAAGTTGGCGCTCCATGCCGGCCAGTGGGCGGCTCGTGCCGGTCGTTCCGTTTGTATGGCGGCACCATGCACTTCTTGTTGCTGTACGACGTGGTCCCGGATTACGCGGCGCGCCGGGCGCCGTTCCGCGCCGCGCACCTGGCGCACGCGTGGGCCGCAGCGGATCGCGGGGAACTGATCCTCGGCGGCGCCCTTGCCGACCCGATCGACGGGGCCGTGCTGCTGTTCCAGTGCGCAGCGCCGGAGGTGGTGGAAGCGTTCGCGCGCGCCGATCCGTATGTCGTGAACGGGTTAGTGGAGCGCTGGCGCGTGCGGCCGTGGATAACGGTTGTGGGCGAAACGGCGAGCGCCCCGCTCCGCGAGGTGTGAAGCCCGGGCCAGCGGTTTCAAGTGTTCAGTGCCTTGGGTCTACCGGCTCTCTTCCTTGGCTCACCACAATAGTCGATTGTGTGGTTTCGAGATTGTTGGCCTTGGTCGGCTGGTGTGGATTTGAGTGCTGCCCGTTGTGAAATATCGTGAGGGTTGCTGAAGCTCCCATGGCCTCGCCCACGGACGGCTGCCGCGATTCTAGCACCCGCAGCCCAGGTGCTAGTCTCGGTTCTGGCGCCCCAGTTCACCCGCCCCACGTCCCGACGGTTCTCGATGCTTCTGGTCGGGGCACTGGTGACCATCGGTCGGGGTACCGTTACCAATGCGCTTCGCACGCTCCGGCACTCGGACCCAGGGCACCGCACCGATTCCCACCGGGTGCGGTCCCGCGCGCCATGGTCGGGGCTCGTGTTCGGGTGGTGCTGGCGCGGTTCGTGCCGGACTACCTGGTTCCCGATGGCCCGGTGATGGGTATCAGCGGCGACATGATGGACGGGAACAAGGGCACGCAAGGCACCGGGACCCGGCGCCCCACCCACACACCGTGTTCTGTTCGGTAGTCCTTTGAAGCCCGGGAAGTGTCATTCAGGTCTAACGAACAGCAGAACGGATGGCGCAGAGGTAGGCTCCTCTCACGCCGCCGGGCCGCATGTAACACCCGGGCGCCCGGAGCCGCGGCTCCGG
>DASWYH010000204.1:0-1945 GCA_036405095.1 Gemmata sp.
AGCCGCCGTTCGCGGTTCTTGAGCCCCTGTTGCTTCGGTGTTTGACACCAGCCCGGACGCGGTATCACCCGAGGGGAATCGCCGCGCCGGCCTTTGCCACAACAGCCGGGTTCGAAGAACGGCCGCTGTGTATGAGAGCGATTCTACCGCGCCCGGGTTCGCCAGCAAGCCGAACACGCCCGGGGACTTTTGGGCACCAGTCGCCGGAACCTCATGTTGGGGATGCGTTCGGGTTGCGGCGTGGTGACTGACCAGGAACCTGGCCCTTTGCCCGATTCCGGGCTGTGCATCGGGTGGAATGAGGAACGAGAATGCCGGACAACGATCCGCGGGTGTTCTTCGCGGCGGAGCGAACGCTACTGGCGTGGGTGCGGACCGCTCTCGGGCTCATCGGGTTGGGGTTCGTGGTGGCCAAGTTCGGGCTGTTCGTGCGGCTGATGCGCCCGGACGCGGACCACGCGGTGCACCCGTGGTCGGTGGCCGTGGGTGTGGGGCTCGCCCTCCTGGGGAGCCTCTCGGCGACGGTCGCGGCGTGGCAGCACCGGCGGTTCTGCGGGACGCTCGCGGCCCACGAGTTGCCTCCGCGCTACCGCACCGACCCGGCGCTCTGGCTCGGGTTCGGGGTGGCGCTGGCCGGGGCCGCGCTCGCGGTCGTGCTCGCGGTATGATTGCACCGGGAACACGAGCGAAGAGGCCGCCCGGGCAATGTGCTCCTCGAAACCGAGCGGCTCCGGTTCCGGCGGTTCGCCGACACCGACGCGGACCCCGCGCGCATGCTCGAACTCGGCTCCGACCCCGAGGTGATGCGCTACACAGGCCCGTTTGGGCTGGTGACGGTGGCCGAGTACCGCGAGCGGCTCCGCACCGGGCTCCGTTTTGCGGTGCGCCGGGGCGCGCGCCTGGGCGCCGGTCGTGCGCTCGACCGGCGCTTTGACCGCGGCGCGGTGTACTACCGGCCCAGCACCGGGTCGTGAGGTCGGTGAAAACGGCTCGTTCCGGCGGCGCGAGCCCTGGGCCGAAAAGAACGTCCTGCCCCCAACCGCCCCCTGCGCGGTCTGTTTCTTCGCTCGGCCCCTCGCATCTTCTCTTGCGGCTTGCTACTCTGGGAGCCTTCCTGCTCGGAGCTGCCATGCCTCAACGCTACCTCATCGTTGCCGTTACTGCGGTTGCTGCCCTCTGGATGTACATCGACCGTGTTTGCTTTTCCACGCTCGCCGAGCCCATGAAGCGCGAGCTGCTGCTCCCCCTCGCGCCCGAGCCCACCGAAGCCGACACGCTCTCCGAAGACGAAATCGCCACCGCCAAAAAGAAGAAGTGGGGCGACGACCCGCCCGCCGGGGCCGAACTCGCACCCGAAGACGTCACCGCCGCCAAAAAGAAGAAGTGGACCGACAAGCGTATGTCGTTCGCGCTCGGCGCGTTCTTCCTCACCTACGCCCTGTTCCAGATCCCAATGGGCAACCTCGCGGACCGGTACGGCGCCCGCGCGGTGCTGGCCCTCTCGATCGCCGCGTGGTCCGCGGTCACCATGCTCACCGGGTTCGTGGGCGGGTTCGTCGCGCTGCTCGGAATCCGGTTGCTCCTCGGGGTCACCGAAGCGGGCGCCTATCCCGCTGCCGCCGGCCTCGTGAAGCGGTGGGCGAAACCGAACGAGCGCGGGCGGTTCAGCGCAACCGTCGCACTCGGCGGGCGGATCGGTGGGGCGAGCGCCCCCTGGCTCACCGCGGCCCTCGCCGCCGCGCTCGCCGGGGTCGCGGTGGTCGAATGGGCCGTCACCCCAACGACCGCCGCGCTCGGGCCAGGCGACCAGGCGACCAACTGGCGCGGGGTGTTCGCCGTGTACGGCCTGTGCGGCCTCGCGGTCGCGGCCCTGTTCTGGGTGTTCGTTCGCGACACCCCGCCGGGCGCACCCGAGGGGCCGCAGCCCGCGGCCCCGGCGCACAGC
>DASWYH010000205.1:0-1695 GCA_036405095.1 Gemmata sp.
ATGGCGCACGACAAAGCACTGATGACCAAGATCCTGCACGCGGTGCAAGACCTGGAGAACATCGGGTACGAGTTCGAGTCCGCCGAAGCGTCGTTCGACCTGCTCGTGCGGAAGGTGGCGAAGGACCACAAGCCCTGGCAGGTCGATAAGTCCCTGACGCTCTACAAGCCGTGGTTCGAGCGGGTGTCGTACCGGGTCAACATCGAGGCCCGCGAGAACGGGGAGCCGGTCACCGAAGGCACCGTGCGGCTGAAGGTCGCCGGGGTAGTCGAGCACACCGCGAGCGAGGGCGACGGCCCGGTGAACGCGCTCGACGGCGCCTTGCGCAAGGCGCTCGTGCGGTTCTACCCGCGCCTGCAAGAGATGCTCCTGGTGGACTACAAGGTGCGCGTCGTGAACCCGAAAGAGGGCACCGCGGCCCGCGTGCGCGTGGTGATCGAGTCCCGCGACTCCACCGACGTGTGGGGCACCGTGGGGGTGAGCGAAAACATCATCGAGGCATCTTGGCTCGCGCTGTGTGACAGCATCGAGTTCAAGCTGTTCAAGGACATGGAACGGGACCAAAAGTAAACTGTCGGGGGATCACACAGGGCTCCCGCCCTGTGCTACGTCCGGCGACCCCTCCGGGGCGCAAAGACATCGAGCTTCCAGTATCCCTTTGGTTGCCCGCCCCGGAGGGCCGGCGAGCGTAGCACAGGGCGGGAGCCCCGTGCGCCAAAGGCTGTAGGTAAAGCAATATGGCGACCGAACTTCCGAAGGCTTACGACCCGAAGGCGGCTCAGGAAAAGTGGCTCACCTTCTGGGAGAGCAAGGGCTACTTCCACAGCGAGCCCCCGGAGGGGAAATCCCCCCCGGCCAAGAAGCCCTACACGATCGTCATCCCGCCGCCGAACGTGACGGGCGCGCTGCACATGGGGCACGCGCTCAACAACACGCTTCAGGACGTGCTCATCCGCTGGAAGCGGATGCAGGGCTTCAACGCACTCTGGATGCCCGGCACCGACCACGCCGGCATCGCCACGCAGTCCGTGGTGGAACGGCTCATTCTCGCACAGGAAAAGAAGACCCGCCACGACCTCGGTCGCGACGAACTGGTGAAGCGCATCTGGGCGTGGAAGGACAAGTACGAGGCCCGCATCCTCGGTCAGCTCCGCGAGATCGGCGCGAGCTGCGACTGGAAGCGCACGCGCTTCACGCTCGACCCGGTGTGCGCCCGTGCGGTACGGGAGACCTTCTTCCGCATGTTCCGGGACGGCTACATCTACCGCGGCAAGCGGCTCGTGAACTGGGACACGCAGCTCCAAACGTCGGTGGCCGACGACGAGACCTACACCGAGGACACGAAGAGCGGGTTCTGGACGTTCAAGTACCCCGTGGACGGGATGCCCGACACGTTCATTTCGTTCAGCACCACGCGCCCGGAAACAATGCTCGGCGATACCGCCGTGTGCGTGCATCCGAGCGACGAGCGCTACAAAGCGCTTGTGGGCAAGCAGGTGCTTCAGCCGCACACGGGCCGCAAGATTCCCATTATTGCCGACGGTGTTCTCGCCGACCCCGAACTCGGCACCGGCTGCGTGAAGGTGACGCCGGCGCACGACCCGAACGACTACGCTTGCTGGCAGCGGCACCCCGAGATCGGGATCATCAACATCCTGAACCCCGATGGCACCATCAACGAGGCCGGCGGCGAGT
>DASWYH010000206.1:0-3555 GCA_036405095.1 Gemmata sp.
CGTCAGAAGCGTTCATCAAGTTGGCCATGATCCACCTCATGCTCAACCGACTCGAACCCAAACAGACCGATCCCGAGTTCCAATATCACAAAGCCGCGTGACGACCACTTATGGGACAGTCACTAAACGTGATGCGCCTTCAACGACTGCTTCCGGGTCACACGCGTACAGCCACGAGCAACTGAAGCTGTTGAGTTCGACGAGCTTTAGCGCGCCCTCGGATTCACACACATCGAGCATGAACAGGTCGTCCGGGCGCCAGTTCACGGCCCGGAGCAGTTCGCGGGCGAACGCGGTGACCTCGCCCGGGCACCCGGCGGCAACCGCCTTCGCACCGCGCTCGGCGTACTGGCTCGCGGCGAGCACCGCGGCGCCCGCCACGACCAGCCGCCACTCGCGCCCGATGGCGCGCGGCTCCGCGACGAGCACCTGCGTTTCGGGATCGTACCGCGTCGGCGCCAGAGCGGGCTCGAAATCGGCTTCCGCGATGAGCCGGCCGACGAACAACTTGTGAGCGCTCGTCGGTCGCGCGAACACGCGCCCCGTGGAGCCGAACGTTTGGAACAGGCGCTCCTTCTCGCGAATCGCCTGCGTGCCGGTAAGAACTTCGTGCTTCTGGTTCAGCAAGTAACTGCCGAAGTGGGGATAGTACGCGGCGCAATCGAGGTTCTCGGGCGAGCACCACCCGCCGGGCGCCCAACCGAGTTTGAGCATCGCGTGGCGCACGGTCGGGTAGGTGCCGTACACGATCGCGCACGACCCGGGCGGCAGCGGGGCCGGTCCTTTGACGATCTCGCGGTAGGTGACGAACCGGCACCCCATGCCCTGGCACCGCACCGCCGCGACGAGGGGCTCAATTTCGGAGCCGTACACACCCGATTCGATGAGCCACGTTGGTTGTGTCATTGCTAACTCCGGTCAGATGAGCGCGAGCGCGGGTGGGCACTCTTCAGTCCTGTGTGCCTGCCGGGGAACCACTTGTCGCGTTGAAGGATCGAATGAGTTTAAGAAACTCTCCCAGGCGCTCGTAAGCGTCTCGCGGGCGCACCTCCGTTACCGGGCGCAACTGGGGGCGCCGACCGTGTGCCACCCAGTTGCGCCAAACTCGCACTTGGCTCACCTGTTCGATCAAGTTCTTCTCGCTTTCGTCGAGCTTGAATGCGTGCAGTAGGCGGCCGAAGCTGCCATGTTCAACCGCTTCCTCGACCTCTTTTCCGGCCCTTACCAGACTCGGGTGCTTCAAGCCGCTGATTTCCGGCGCGAGTTGCTCTTTGAGGTGTGCCCGAACCGTTGCCTCGAAAACGGAGAACAAGACCAGAATCGCAAGATCATCGTGCTCATCTGTGGCAGACTTCGCGTCAGTGGACATCTGCACGGATTCGACGTGGCGCAATACGTTGTCGCGCTCAACTCGGGCAACCCATTCGTCTCCTTGTCCCCAAGGGAACTCGCCCCAGAACTTCGCCAGGTGGGTAAGTCGCTTCATGCCCTCACCGACGGCCCGATACCAGTTCCAGGCGTCATCGAGGGTGCGCATCAGAACGACTCCCGAACCACCGCTTCGAACCGGTCTGCGTCCAGTGGGATGACATCATTCCCATTAGCACTAAGGTTCTCGAACTCTTTTTGGATGTACCATCGGCCGTCCGCGAGGCGAAACAGGTAGCACGTGCGCATCCCCAGACCACGGAGCTGAACCCCCCCTTGCACGCGCACCGGTGCTTCTTGGCCCGGTGGGCGGACGGTTGCAGCCATGAACCGAGCAACCGGCAAGAATCTCGCGACCCTATCAACGAGGGTAAGTTTGAGAACCGGAACCTGGTAATCCCCGAACGAGATTTCCTCGCCGGGCACATGCTCAATCGAGCGTTCGATGAGTTTCTCGGGATCGCACGCGGTGAGCCACTCCTGGAGCTGCCGGTACAGAGCCTGCAACGACTCGATCCACTCCCGCAACACCATGTGGCGCCTGAGCTTCTCTTTCTTCAAATGTTCGGACTCGGCCTTCAGGTATTCCGCCAGCACGCCCATCGCCGTTTCTCCTTCTGGTGGTTTACCTATTCTACTTCCCCTCCCGTGCGTTAAACTCCAGCTTCCACTTCTGTTTGCCGTCGCGGGACTGGAGCCACAGCTCCAACTGGCCCACCGTCGTCACCTTGCTGTGCAGGTGGACCGGAACCACGGTCCCGCCGGCTGCGGCGCCCTTCGCTTCCAGTGTCGTCTTGACCGGCGACAGCTCGTCGATTTGCTCCTCCCACTCCTCCACGACCGTGCCCGGGGCGTCGTCGCGGCGCACCGTCGAACCCAGGAACCGGAACTCGGCTTCGGTGCCCACCCGCACGCCCACTTCGTAGCTCGGAACGTCCGACTCGGTGCCCTCCTCCATTCCGAAAGGCGCGACGCAGATGGCCTTGATGGGGGGCGCGAAGCCGGGCACCGCGGGCATATTGGTCTCGACGCCGATGTAGTACGCCCGCGCCGTTCCGCCGCGGATCCGCACGCCCTTCCCGCGCTTCACCAGCCCGTAGTAGGCCGCGCCTCGGGCGACCGCGAGATCGAGGTCCGCGCCGGGGAGTTCGCGGGTGGCGTCGGTCTTCGCGGCCTTCGCCCACGAACCCATCACGCCCAGTAAGCGGTTGCGGAGCACATCACCCTTGAACACCCCACCATTGAACAGCACCGCGGCCGGGAGCCCGATCCCCTCCGCGGGCGCCTTCTTTTTCTTGCCTGCCGCCGGGGCTTCGCGGTTCGCGAGCGCTTCCCCCTGGCGCGCGAGGAACGACGCGAGGTGCCTGGTGATGCCGGCGTCCGCGACGTAGGGCAGGCCGAGTTCCGCGAGCCCCGACGTGCGCCCCAGGGCCGGCAGCGCGTCCCGCGGGCACTCCGGGAAGAAGCCGTCCACGAGCACCTTCTCGACGTCCGCGCGGGTCAGTTCGTGCTTGATGCTCCCCCCCACGAGGCTGCGCCCCTTGCCGAGCACCGTTACCGGGGCGCTCTGGAGATCGGGTTTCGCGAACAGCTCCTCCTTCGCGCCGCGGCAGGCGTAGGTGAGCTGGATCATCTGCCCCGCGTCGAGCTTCGAGCCCTTCGCCGCGAGCGCCTGCGCCGCGTGGTACGCGAGCGTCAGGTCCATGTTGTCGCCGCCGAGCAACAGGTGGTCGCCGACCGCGAGGCGGGTGAGCGCGAGGTTCCCGTCGTCTTCGCCCACCTCGATCAGCGTGAAGTCGCTGGTGCCGCCGCCCACGTCCGCGACCAGAACCAACTCGCCCACGGACACCTGTTTGCGCCACTCGTCCCCGGTGCGGTCGAGCCACGCATAGAACGCCGCCTGTGGTTCCTCCAGAAGGGTGAGGTGCTCGAACCCGGCGGCGCGGGCGGCCTCGACCGTGAGTTCCCGCGCCGCCGCGTCGAACGAGGCCGGGACCGTGAGGACGATGTCTTGCACTTCGAGCCGGTTGTCCGCCACCTCTTTCGCGATGGTATGGTTCCACGCCTCCGCGAGGTGCTTCAGATACCACGTGCAGGCGTCCACCGGGGACACCTTCCGCGCGCCCG
>DASWYH010000207.1:0-8294 GCA_036405095.1 Gemmata sp.
CGCGCGGCCGCCGTGCCCGCGGCGAGCAGCGCCAGGAACCCGGCCGCGGGCAGCGCGATCCCGCGCCGCGACAGCCGCGACTGGAGCATCTCGCGCGCCTGCCGGAGCCGCCGCTTGACCGTACTTTCCGAGCAGCCGAGGTGGCGGGCCGCCTCGTCACCACTCATCCCCTCCAGACAGCAGAGGATCAGCGGCCCGCGATTCTCATCGGGGAGCGCGGCGAGTTCCTCGTCCAGTACGGCGAGCAACTCGCGGCTCGTCACCTCGGTCAGAGCGTCGCCGGCGGCCGGCACGGCGCGGCGAGTCTCGCGCGCGTGCCGGCGCACAGCGCCGCGGCGCGCCTCGCGCGCCAAACGGTGTGCCGCCGTGTGCAACCACGTCCCGATGGAGTCGTGCCAGGCAACGGCCCCGGCCTTGCGCGCCAGCACCAGAAAGGTCGCCTGGAACGCATCCTCGGCGTCCTCCTGGCGCCCGAGCACGCGCCGGCAGACGCGGAGCACCATCGTCCCGTGGCGGCGCAGAATCGCAGCAAACGCCTCTTCCTGTCCGTCCTGGAACCGCCGGAGCAGTTCGCGGTCAGAAAGGGCATCGTCCGCCGATTCGGCAATCCCCGTGAAGGGTTCAACCGCCATGTTCGTGTCCAGCAAGGGCGCGCGATGAGAAGCTCACTCATCGGTGGGCGCGGCGTTCCTTCGCCGACCATTAAAAATGGCCGCCGAACGAAAACAGGGTCAAAATTCTTTTCACTTTCTTTTTTGCTGCAAAAACCGGCCGAAAAAGCACGCGGATCAGGCATGCCCCTTCCCGAGCGCGGGGGGCACCCGGAAGCTGATCGCGAACCGGTTCCACCCGTTGATCGCCACGACCGCAAGGGTCAGGTTGACCAGCCCGGCCTCGTCGAAGTGCTCGCGGGCCTCCTGATACACCTCGTCGGGCACGTGCGTCTGGCTGACCAGCGTGACGGCCTCGGCCCACCCCAGAGCCGCACGCTCGCGGTCGGTGTACACGGGCGCCTCGCGCCACGCATCCAGTAAGAAGAGGCGCTCCGGGCGCTCCCCTTTCGCCATCGCCTCGCGGGAGTGCATGTCGATGCAGAACGCGCACCCGTTGATCTGCGACACCCGGAGCTTGACGAGTTCCTGGAGCGCGGGCTCCAGCCCGCTCGCGTTCACCGCCGCTTGAAGTGCGTACATCGCCTTTAGTGCGGCCGGCGAAGCCTTCGCGTAGTCGATTCGCGCGTCCATGAGTTCGTGTCCGTGGAGCAGTTTCGTGGCGTGTCAGACAATACCGCCCCGGGGAGGGCTTCTAAACCGGATCGGAATCGGGCCGCGAAATCGGTGCCCCCAGTGCGAGCCCCCGGGGCTCAGCCCCCAGCGGTTTCATCCCGCCCCCGGAACCGCCGGTTCGCGCTCTCGCGACCCGTGCGCCTTCGATCCGCAATCATTAACGGTTGCCGTCGGAGACCCGGACCGCTTCTTGCGTCGTCAGGAGGAGGCCGAGGACGTTGAGGTTGTATTGCCGGTGGAAGTGTTCCGGGATGATCTCATCGAGCGGGGCGAACTCGTACACCCCGGCGTTGTTCACCAGCACATCGTCCCGGCCGAACGCCTTCTGGGTCTCCGCGAACAGCGTCTTGATGTCGGCGGGTTGGGACACATCGGCCTTCACCGCCACCGCCCGGCCCCCTTTCGCGGTGATGTCGGCCACCACCGCGTCGGCCCCGGCCTTGCTCGATGCGTTGTTCACCACCACCGCCGCACCTGCGGCCCCCAGGTTCCGGGCGATCTCCGCCCCGATCCCCTTCGATGCACCCGTCACAACCGCAACCTTGCCTTCGAGTTTCTTCGACATGACAGACTCCAATTGAGAGGACCTTACGAACAGAAAGGGCCGCCAAAGTGAACGGCCCGTGATCGAGCGACCGCGGGCGAACCGAGAGCGGGCTTCAATTACGCCGCGTGGCGGTACTGAGCGAGCACCCGTTCGAGACGGGCCGCGGGGCGGTTCGCCGCGCGAATCTGGAACATCTGGTACGACACCCCGACCACGAACATCACAAGGAGCGCGAGTCGGACCGGGAGCAGCGAGGAGTCATTCGCACTGGTCGCGAACGGTTGATCGGTCGGGAACCGCTTGAGGGTTTCGGTGGTTGCGAACACCATCAGCATGAAGTAGCTGGCCGACAGGGCGAGCGCCTGAGCGTAACCCGCGCTGCGCCAGCGCCCCCGAAGCGTCAGCGTCCCAACCACAACGAGTCCCAGCGAAAACAAACCCAACACCTGACCCGGGGTGAAGCCGAGCGTCGCAAGGAAACCGAGACCCGTGAACGAAGCGGCGGCCATCGTGCCGACGTACAGTTTGCCCAGGCGGGTCTTGGGGTCGATGGCACCGTAACGGGCAAACGCGACCAGACCAAACCCGACCGGCAGCACGCTGAGAACCGTGTGAAACAGGGTGAACGCGGTCATCGCCTCTCTCCTCGCAAGTGGTTGCGACTTGCAACTTGACGAGGTATACTGAGGGCGTGGTTGCTTATTGCAACCGATTTCCAATTTCAAAGGGCGGCGACATGGAGCGTACGAATTTCGCCCGGGACAGGTGCCCGGTGGCACGGTCCGTGGAAACGGTCGGTGAGTGGTGGTCGCTGTTGATCGTGCGGGATGCGTTCTCGGGTAAGCGGCGGTTCGGGGAGTTCCAGAAGTCGCTGGGTGTGGCGCAGAACATCCTCAACGTGCGGCTCAAGAAGCTCGTGGCCGACGGTGTAATGGAACAGGTCCCGCATCCGACGTGAGCGCGTACCAGGAGTACGCGCTCACGCAGAAGGGGCGCGAGCTGTTCCTGGTGATCGCGGCTCTGGGCCAGTGGGGCTGTAGCGGCGGCGAGTTCCGGCTGATCGACCGCGAGAAGGGGCAAACGGTGCACCTGGAGCTGCGCGCCGGGGACGGGCGCAAGCTCGCCCTCGACGACGTCCTACTGGCCGGACCGACCCAAGTTTGACAGACCGGATCCGTTCCAGAAACGGCCGATCGGCCCAACGATCAGCATTCCGAAATTCCCGGACACGCACCAAAGCAAAAACGGCGCCCCGTGCTGCTACGCCCGGCACGCGGTCCGCCCCAATCGGCCCCTTGTCCGGCCCCCGCACACCGGTATCTTCACCACCGGTTGCGGAGCAACCGGTTCCGATTGCTGCGGTTGCATCGCCCGCCGAGCGCACCGCGGGGTTGGCCTATTCCTTTTTGCCTCCGCCGCGCCCGCGCACCTCAAGGGAACGCAACCGCCAGCGCCTCTTGAGCGTATCATTAGGGGCCGAGTCGCCCGATACCCTTGACCACACGACCTGTAAAGGTGCCGCCATGATCCGCCTGGGGTTGCGTCTGACGGCAGCGGTTCTTCCCGTACTTCTGATCGCCGGGTGCGGCGGAGAAAAATCCAAGACGCCCAAGACCAATTACAAATACAACTACGGGTACAACGATGAGCCCGTAGACCTCGCGGCGGTCGCCAAGGAATTTCTCGACGACCCGCCCGCCGCCAAAACTCGCACGGTCGCCGCGAACCAGATCCCGCTCATGTTCCTCGACGTGGACGGCAAACCGGTCGATCTGTCTCGCTTCAAGGGCAAAGCGAACGTGGTACTCGTTATGACCCGTGGCATCCCGCACTCGCCCGGCGGGGTGTTCTGCCCGGGGTGCCTCGCGCAAACGAACGCGCTGGTGACCAACCTCGCCGCGTTCCGAAAGCGCAACGCGGAGGTGCTGATCGTGTTCCCCGGGCCGTCCGATAAGGCCAGCGAATTTCTCACCACGGCCAAGGCCCGCACAGCCGGCACTCCGTCCCCGGTCCCCTTGCTCCTGGACCAGGACATGAAGGCCGTTGCCGCGCTCAACATCGAGGGCGACCTCGCCAAACCCTCAACTTACATTCTCGACCGCCAAGGTAACGTGGTCTACGCTTACGTGGGTGAACACACGACCGACCGCCCGTCGATAAAGGCGCTTCTCGGGCAACTCGACAAGATGAACGAGATGAAATGATTTCGCCGGGGGCGGCGAGATAGGTCAGCGGCGCGAGAGACAGTAAGAGCCAATGGTTCCGTCAATAGCGGATCGGCCGGCGCCCGTTATCGCGGGCGCCGCCGAGGTTCCCGCTCCGCGCGTTATGATAGCGCTGCGACTCCCGCGCCTCGCCCCGTTTGGTGTGTGCCGTCGATTCACTCGTTGCTGCCCGCGAGGCCATACATGTCCCGGCACTGGTACGTCGAGTCCGAGGGCCAAGTGCAAGGGCCGTTCTCCTCCCGCGAGCTGCGGGAGCAAGCTGCCGCCGGGAAGCTCCGGCCCACCGACAACGTGAGCCCCGACGGTCAGAAGTGGGCGGTTGCCACCAAGATCAAGGGGCTCTCGTTCTCCGGCACGAGTCCGGACCCCGCCGCCACGGTGGTCGCGGCCATGTCCCCGAGTCCACACCAACACGCGAGCTCGTCGCAAGCCGCAATCGCCACCACCGACACCGAACAGATTCCGGGTTACGAGATGCGCGGCGTCCTGGGAAAGGGGGCGTGCGGCATCGTTTTCCGGGCCAAGCAGGTGAAGCTCGATCGCATCGTCGCGCTGAAAATGGTGCTCACCGAGAGCACGCCGACGCCCGCGGCGCTGGCCCGGTTCGACAAGGAAGCCGTCTCCCTGGCGAAGCTGCGGCACCCGAACATCGTGGGCGTCTTCGACTGCGGGCACCACAACGGGCACGCGTTCTTCGCGATGGAACTGCTCGAAGGCGAAGACCTCGGCGCCCGCATCGACCGGCAGGGGGCGCTCGACGAGTTCACGGCCTGGCACATCGCCCGGCAAACCGCCTCGGCCCTGGCCCACGCCGCCGACCTGGGCGTTTTCCACCGCGACATCAAACCAGCCAACCTGTTCCTGACCCCGCCCCCAACCGGCTACCCGCTCCCGGCCGGCGTTCCGCTCGTGAAGGTCACGGACTTCGGGTTGGCAATCACCCGGCGGTCCGGCAACGAGTCGACCGACCAGCGCCTGACCGCCGCCGGGGTCGTGCTGGGCACCCCCGCTTATATGCCGCCGGAACAGTTCGCCGGCTCCGACATCGACCAGCGGGCCGACATCTACGCGCTCGGGGCCAGCGTGTTTCACATGCTCTCGGGCGACGTACCGTTCCGAGGGGCGAACGTCTGGGAGGTGATGCTGAAGAAGTCGGAACCCGCGCCGCGCCTGGGCGCACCGATCTCCAGCGAATCGGTCGAACTCGTGGCCCTGATGATGGCCCAGACCGCGGCCGACCGGGTCGGAACGTATCGCGAACTGATCGAGCGGATCGACGCCCTCTCCTTCGTCCAAGAAAAGGCCCTCCCCTCACCCTCCGCGCGCTCTCAAACCGGGGCGCCCGCACCCCCCGCACGCGCTGAAGGTGAGGACAACGAATTCGTCGCCCCGCGCCGCCGACCGAAGCCCCAAAAGAAAAGTAAAGCCCGGCTGTACGCCGTTGCGGTGTTGGGCGGGATCGTAATCGCAGGGGCCGCCCTCGGGATGAAGTTCCTGGGCAACAAACAGGGACCGGTCACCGAATGGGACAGCACCAAGAAGGAGTTCGGCACCGGCGACCGCGAGGAACTCTTCGACCGCAACAACGTAATCGGGTGGCAGGGGCAAGGGTGGAGCACGGCACCGGACAGCGAGGGAACGTCGATCCTCACCGGCGAGGGCACCGTCCGGCGGCCGTTCAAGCCCCCGGCGCATTTCCGTCTGGTTCTCGGGCTCGACCCCTTTAACGCCACGAGCGCGGAAGTCGTCGTCGCCACGGCGGAGGGCTCAGCCAGGCAGTGGTCCATTCGGCTCAGCCGGACGGAAGGCGCATCGTTCGGGGTTCGGGAAAGCGAATCGGGGAGCTTCCGGCCGCTCGGCCCAACGGTTCCGGTGCCCGAAAAGGACGAGGACAAAGTGCAGTACGGAGAGGTCAGGTACGAGCGCGCAGGCGGCCACATCCGTGCGTTCTACCTGAACCGGCCCCTCGGCGAGATCGAGGACACCGGCCTCGCGAAGACAACCGACGTGAAGATCCTTGCGGAAGGTGGCCCCATTCGCATCGACACCGCCGCACTTGAGGAGCTGATCGAAAAGCGGTGACGCGCGGCGGTCGCGGGTTCGGTTTCGTCAAGAAGGCACCTCCCGTACCGCTCCGTTCGGAGGCCGCACCGGGCGCGCCCCTCGGCCCGTCCCTACTTGTGGGAACCGGCCGAGGGGGCGCCCCGCTCACGACAGCGCGGCCACGAAGGCGAACCCGCAAAGTGACCGCGATCCGCCGTCAGGGGGTCGGGCGGGCGGTCTCCGCGCTGGGCTCCGACTTCAGCCCGACCGTGTTAACCGCGATGACCCGGTACACGTGTTTCTTCCCGGCTTCGGCCTTCGTGTCGGTGTACCGCATCGGGACGAGCGGTTGCGTCGGGGTGTCGCTGTACTGGAGGTTCTGAAACACCGGGCGCCCGAACGGGTTCTTCCCTTTCTCCGGCAGGGTCGCAAGAACTTTTCCATCGCGCTCGATCACGAACCCCGCCAACCCGCTCTCCAGGTCGGCTTCGGCGGCCCAAGTGAGTTCGTTCCCCTTCAGTTGCACGCTCGTTGGTGCCGGCGGGGGCGTGAGATCGGTCACCGCAGTATCCTTGACGTACTGGGCCCAGGCTTTCCCGAGCGCCTCGTTGGGGAGCCACCCGGCCTTGAGCGCGTCGCCGGTGAACTTCGCCGCCGCGACCGCTTCGGACCCCAGCGGGGGCGCGAGCCACGCCCGATCGGTGGGCATGGCGTTCAGCGGGTCACCACCCGCCTTGGGCAGCCGGGCGGCCAGGCAGGCATCGAGCCACGGAATCGCCAGGTAGCGCTGGTTCCCGCAGTCGTGACTCGATAACGGGTCGATCGCGACGCCGACCAGACCGCCCTTCCCTCGCACCGCGCTGAAGAACGCCTCGTTGGCGGGCCACACCCCGGCGAACCCCTTGTCCTTGACCGTGACGCCCTCTTTTGTGCCGAGGTTGCACATCACGGGCACCTTGAGCGCGGCGTCCGGCAGCGCGTGCGCCTTGATCCCGGTCCGGGCCGGGTCCGCTTTCAGGAGCGGCACCCCCGAGCGGAGCCACGCCGCGGCGACCCGGTCCGGGTGCAACAGCACCATGCCGCCGGCCCAGTGCCCGCCCCCGCTGTGCCCCCACAAGGCCCAGGGCACCTTCGCCAGCTCGGGGTGCCCGGACTTCGCCCCCAGGTCGGTGAGGCACTTCCGGAACGCCGCGTCGGACCCGTTCCGCGGGTCGCACCACATCTGACAGTCGGCCTTCTCGGGCTGCTCGTAAGCCGGCGCCAGCAGCGCGCAGTCGTGCTTTTTCGCCAGCGCCTGCCAGTGCAGATCGAACGCACCCGTGAGCCCCGATTTGCACGAGCCCTCGCCGCACCCGTGCTGGTGGACGATCACCCCGCGGAGCGCCTTTACGCCCTTCGGAACCCAGAGCGTGTAGTTGACCCCGTAAGGGAGTTCGCCCTGCGCGGTCGAAGCCTCGTACCGCACTCGGTAGTACGGCCCTTCGGCCGGCGGGAACACATCGTAAGGCGGCTTCTGTGCCAGCAGGGAGCCCGAGAGCGCCAGGAGCAGTACCGGCGCCGCCCAGAAGAGGCGGGCAGTCGATCGGATCACGGATCAGGTCCGAAGAGTGTGAGGGCGACATCGGTTTACGGCACGTCATGCTAACCGACGCGCCGGGCCGTCGCCATTCACAACCCCCGCAATCGTGCCCGTCAGCGCGAGGACCCGGCCGCCCCGAGAACGGCGAACAGGACGCAGGTGCCGGTGCCGAGCCGGCGGGCCGCCCCCGGAACCTCGACCCGGAACCGCCCGCCGGTGACCGCCCCCTCGACCGCCGGGGCCGCGGTCGAGCGGCTCGCGGTGGCGGCCGGCGATAAGCGGCAGTTCCAGCTGGTCGGCGACCTGTTCCGGGCCGGGGACACCGTCGAGGGGGTGCTCTGCCGGCTCGAATCCCTCACGGAGTGGGTCGCGAGCGCCCTCGCGGACGCGGACCCGTGGTGCGTGTTCGGGACCGCACGGGGCTCGGCGGGGTCGCGGGCTACGGGTGCTGTGACTACCTCCTCGAAGAGGCCACGGGGCTCGCGGCCCCGGGCACGAAGGACACGCCCAATCGGGCCGAGGCCCGGAAGCAGAACCTGCGGGTCACGGCGGAGCGGGTCCGCAAACGGGCCGAGCGCGCCCGCGACCTGGAGCGCGGGTGGTTCCAGTCGGTC